>JBKQMH010000113.1:0-16026 GCA_052146795.1 Verrucomicrobiia bacterium | reverse complement strand
TTCGAAAATTAGGAGACGCATAGCATGAGATTCCCATTTACATTGTCGGCGAAGATTGCCCGGCACATTATCACCAACAAGATCAAGAAGACTGAGAAGTTTGCCCTCGTGCTGCAGTTGGAGCCGTTGCATACTTGCAACCTCACCTGCACAGGCTGCGGTCGCATCCGCGAGTACTCGACCAATCTCAAGGACATGATGAGCCTGGAAGACTGCCTCGGCTCGGCTACCGAGTGCAATGCGCCGATGGTTTCCATCTGTGGCGGCGAACCGCTGATCTACCCCAAGATCGAGGAACTCGTCGACGGGCTGCTCGATCAGGGCCGCATCGTTTACGTGTGCACCAACGGGATGTTCATGCGCAAAAAGATGCGCGAATACCTCGCGCGCAACTACAGCGCGGCGGTCGAGCCAAAGCTCACGGCCCTGCTGGCGCAAAATCTGATCACCGAGAAGGAAGCCGCCGAAATCCGCAAGGGCAGGAACGACGGCCGGCCCGGCATCAAGCCCACCAAATGGATGTACTGGAACGTTCATGTGGACGGGCTGGAACACATTCACGACTTGATCGTCGAACGCGAAGGCGTGTTTAAAGAGTGCGTCGAAGCGATCAAGATGGCCAAGATCCTCGGCTACCAGGTGGCGACAAATTGCACCGTCTACAAAGAGACCGACATGGACGAGATCGAGAAGATGTTCGATTTCCTCTCCAATCTCGGCGTGGACGGGCACACCATCACGCCGGGCTACGAATACGACGCCGCTAAGAAGGACATGATCAAGCGCCTAAACAAGCAGCCCGAGGATTTCTTCCTCACGCGTAAAATGACCCGCGACAAATTCAAAAACATCGTCGAGTGGGGCCAGAAATACACGTTCTTCGGTTCGCCGATTTATCTGGAGTTCCTCGCCGGCAAGCGCGACCTGCATTGCACCGCTTGGGCGATCCCGACCCGCAATGTCCGCGGCTGGAAGGCCCCCTGCTACCTCATGACCGACGGTCATTACGAGCGGTATCAGGAGATGTTGGAGAAGGTCGATTGGGATAAGTACGGCGTGTTCAATGGGGTCGCCCGTGATCCGCGCTGTGAGAATTGCATGACCCATTGCGGTTATGAGCCCACGCCGTCACTCGGCATCGACACGGAGCGTGGTGACACGTGGAAGTTGATCCGCTACAACTTCGGCCGCAAGCCTGCGCCCGTAGCCGATGCGTCTCACGTGGATGCCTACAACGGCGTCACGACCGGCCGCGGTCACCTGACCGGCCGTCGTGACTCCGTGCAGCAGAACATCCAGCAGGTGCTGGCGGAACGGGAAGTGACAGCCGCTGTCGCCGCCGAAACTAACGGCCATGGCCACGACGGCTGCTGTAGTTGAGCGCTCGTAAGGGCGCTTCCAGGAAGCGACGGGAGTCATGATTGCCATTCTCGTTGCGGTTCGTCAGGAACTTCGCCCCATCCTGCACCGGGCGGATGCCGACCATGTTGTCCGCCAGGAACATCTCGATTTCCACGAGGGCACCCTCGGCGGCCAATCCGTCGCTCTTCTGGCCCTCGGTATCGGCAAGGAATGCGCCCGCATCGCCGCCGAAATGACCATTCGCTGCTATCGCCCCGACCTCGTGATCAGTTCGGGGTTTGGCGGTGGACTACAGCCGGAGATTCGCGCGGGAGATATCGTCATCGGCACAGAGATTCTCGAACTCGGCAGGGACCAGGGCGACCAGATAACCTGGACCACGACCCACAAGCCACTCCGTCCCACACGCATCCGCTGGGACGAGAATTCGGAAATCCGCGTCCATTACGGCAAAATTCTGACAACGGATGAAATGGTGTTGCGGGCGTCCAACAAGGCGCGGATCGGCCGGGCCACCGGCGCGCTAACCGTTGACATGGAAACCAGCGCCGTCGCGGCCGTATGCGCGGCCCGAAAGACGGATTTTCTCGCCATCCGCGGGATCACCGACTTGGTTGATGAAGACCTGCCGGACGAGTTCAACGACTTTTTTGTCCTCGGCCAGTTGCGGGCCGACCGCGTGTTTTCGAGTTGCGCGCGCGACCCGCGCGTGCTCGCTGATCTGGCCCGACTGGGCTATCGGGCCAAGCATTCCGGCGCGAAACTGGCCCGCTTTCTCGAAGCTGCTGTCAGTCAGTTACACCTTCCAGCCCTTGCGACGCGCAATCTCTAGCAGCGACGGCAGCAGGACCAGCGCGGCCGGGAAGTGTGTACTTAACGCAAGTGGCCGTCAGCCGAGCGTCGTCGGCGAGGAACCGAGAGGCGGACTTCCAATATTTGGAACGCTCAGTTTGCACCGAATCCACTAATCCGTGGCGGGTCAACTTCCACGTCACGTGACCATGTAGTCGGGTCGGGAAGCTTGTCCAAATTGGCGACGTTCCTATCGGGGGCTGGAACGTCGGCACAATTGAGCACAAAGTGTTCTTTCGGTTTCGCCGTTCCTGATTTGACCATAGGCAACCACCGTCGCATTGCGAGGTCGAACAGCACCTTTTCCTTCTCTACAGCCGACAACTGTTGTCCCGTTGATGAATTCCTGAATTGGTCGGCGAGAGTCCCCACCGCTTTGACGGTCACCTCGAAATTGCGACTGTCTCCGACCGCCGCTCCGTCCGATAAATCAGTTGACGTGCCTACAAATCAGAAGGCAATTCCGTCGGTACCGTTTCCACTTGTACGCTTCGTCCGAACAATTGCAAACCTCTTTTTCATACGACCCAGCATCCTTTTGTTTGATGTTCCCCATAAACGCCATGGGCAAACCCAACATCGTCCAAATGGATTTTATTTCAAGGTGGACACTGGCGGCAACGACGGCGGAACTCAATGGTGATGACTTTCGGCTTTCGTTGGTTGCCAGTGAGCCGTATACTCCGCTGGCAGAGGTCAGGATGCCCGACATTCTCTTCAAATGCGGGACACGCGGGAAGATGACGAACGCAAAATCTGCACGAATTGCATTGGCCTCGATAATCGCTGGTTCTCTGCTTCTGGCGTCCTGCGGTAAGGAAGCCAGTGCTCAAGTTGTCCTTGCGACCAACAATGTTGGACAACTCACGAATGCCAGCCCAGCGCAGACACAGGAACAGCGTGAACTGCTTGAGTTGACGCAAAAGGCTGAGAAGGGCGACCCGTCAGCAGAGTTCTCGCTGGGCAAGCGATACGAAACGGGGTCGGGCGTTGAGAGCAATCAGACGGAAGCGGCGAAGTGGTTTCGCAAGGCGGCAGAACACGGAAGTGCGCAGGCGGAGTCTAGCCTGGGTGATTGCTACTACAACGGTTCGGGCGTTGAGAGCAATCAGACGGAAGCGGTCAAATGGTTTCGCAAAGCGGCGGAGCAGGGAGATGCAGGAGCCCAGTGTAGTCTAAGCTTTTGCTACATCTTAGGTTTGGGTGTTGAGAAGAATCCGACGGAGGCATTCAAGTGGTCTCACAAGGCGGTGGAGCAGGGAGATACAAATGCGCTGGTTTGTCTAGCCATCTGCTACACCGCAGGTTTGGGTGTTGAGAAGAATCCGACGGAAGCGTTCAAGTTGTATCTTAAGGCGGCAGAACAGGGGAATACACTGGGGCAGTTTTTTCTAGCCAGTTGCTACTACAACGGTTTGGGTGTTGAAAGCAATCCGACGAAAGCCGTCAAGTGGTACCGCAAGGCGGCAGAACAGGCAAATGCACTGGCGCAGTGTAGCCTAGCCAATTGCTACTATAGCGGTTCGGGCGTTGCGAAGAATCTGACCGATGCGGTCAAGTGGTTTCGCAAGGCGGCAGAACAGGGAAATGTAGATGCGCAGTGTACCTTAGCCACTTGCTACTATAACGGTTCGGGTGTTGAGAAGAATCCAACCGAAGCGGTCAAATGGTATCTCAAGGCAGTGGAACAGGGAGATGCCAGGGCGCAGTGTAGCCTAGCCAGTTGCTACTATAGCGGTTTCGGTGTTGGGAAGAATCTGACCGAGGCGGTCAAGTGGTATCGCAAAGCGGCGGAGCAGGGGCATGCCCTAGCACAGTATAGTCTAGGCGTTTGCTACGTCAATGGGGAGGGCGTTCCGAAGGATTTGGTAGAAGCATACAATTGGTGCAACCTCGCCGCAAGCCAGGGAGACACAAACGCCGCAGACGAGCGTGAGCGGCTCGCCCTTTCAATGACCCCTGCGCAAATCGCCGAAGCGCAACGCCTCTCATCGGAATTCGTTGCAAAGAACGAAGGAACGAACCGAACAGATTCGGCTGTTCAACCCACCATTGTTGACAGACCAAAAAGTAATGGCACAGGGTTTTGCATCGCTCCTGGCTACTTTCTCACCTGCAACCATGTCATCACCGACGCAACAGCCATCAAAGTTGTGACCGGAGGGGTTTCATATCAGGCAAGACTCGTCAACGCGGACTCAGCAAACGATGTGGCTTTGCTAAAGGTCGATGGACTGAAAGACACTGTTTCCGTATTGCCCGTGCTCAACAGCCGTGACATCCATCTTGGCGATTCCGTATTCACAATCGGTTTTCCCAATATTGACCTGCAAGGCGTCGAACCGAAACTGACACGGGGAGAAATAAACAGTCTTTCCGGTGTCCAGGATGACCTCCGCTTCTTTCAAATGAGTGTTGCGGTTCAGCCTGGCAATTCCGGGGGTGCGTTGCTGGATATGCGAGGTGATGTCGTCGGCATCGTTGCCGCCCGGCTTGACGAGAAAATCACGCTCGAAGCCAGCGGCATGTTGCCGCAAAACGTGAACTATGCCCTAAAGAGTTCCTTCATCTTGGCGTTTCTCGATACCATCCCAGAATTAACTGGCAAGATGCCCGCACCGCACGTGGAGAAAGACCGCAAGTTCGAGGATGTCGTCAAGGAAGCGCAGTCAGCCTCGGCAATGGTGCTGGTGTATTAGCGGCGTCGGTTCTGCACCACGTCCTACCGTGGTTGAGGGGGGTGCCGTTTCCAGCCCTGCCCTCTTTTTTTCATCTTCTCTTGAAATGGGGAAGTTGTACAATTGCTGTATGTCGGACGAACAAGAAATCGAACGGTTGGCGGGGAATCTTAGCTCAAGAGAATGTGGAAAACGTTGCCGGGTGTCTTTTGGAGAACTTCAAAAACAAACTTTGGGGACGTACACGCTCCGAGGTAGGAATATGATTTTCAGAGATAAGGAAATTTTCGTTCTGTACTCAGACTTCCACCCCGAATCATCACAGTGGTATTATGGGATACCGCAAAATGTATGGGACGACTGGCAAAACCGCTCTTTGGCATTTCTAATGAAAGATGGAGGGTCGGTTCAGTATGCGCTTCTAAATCCACAGGAATCAGAAACGCTTATTGGTAAATGCGGTCAAGACCGCACATATGGTCAGAAGGAAGTCAACATCAGAATGCCCGTTACTATCGGGAAGATTCATATCGTTGAATGGCGAGAATTTCCCTTATCAGAAAGAGTTCAGCCGTTACATGTCTCCTGGACATAGAGCCCAAACCGGTCCGCATGTCATGCCGGTCGCCGTTGAGTATGAAGCGCCGTGGTTTGCCAGCCCGCCGTTAAGTCCCTGCGCTGACATACGCTACACCTTCCAGCCCTTGCGACGCGCAATCTCCAGTAGCGAGGGCAGCAGGACGAGCGCGGCCACGAGGCAGGAGATGACCCCGATGGTCGTCACCAAACCGAGGCTACGGATGCCGCGGTGCGCGCCGATCAGCAGACTGGCAAATGCGAGCGTGGTGGTCATGGCCGAGAGAATCACCGCGCGTCCCGTGCTTTTGCCGTAGAAGGTCGCCTCGTGGCTTTCCCGGAACCGTTGGACCACGTAAATCCCGTAGGCGACGCCAATGCCGACGATCAACGGCAGCACCATGATGTTGGCCGGGTTGAAATTGATTCCCACCATCACCATCGCCCCGAACATCCACGCCGTCCCCACCAACAACGGCAGGATCGTCAGCAATGTGGCATAGCCACCCCGGAAGTCGACCCAGATGAGCACGACAATCACCAGCAGCGCCCACAGCGCCGCGCGGCAATAACCCGTTTTGAGAATTTCGACAAACTCGTACAGCCCCAGCGGTGTGCCCGTGACCTTCGGCGCGACCGACTGCACCTCGCGGACAAATCTTACGAGCGGCTCGCGTTCCCAGACGTTTTCCTTGGGGAAGACACGGACGAGAAACTTGCCGGTCCTCCCCACCAGCATCTGGCGCACGCCAGGCGGCACGTCGTTGATGCTCATGGGCCGGTCCACAATCTGGTCGGACATGAGTTGGAGCTGCGCCTGCAGGTCTGCGTAGAATCGCTGCTCGTACTTCTCGAGACGCTGTTGAAGGTCGCCCGGCTCCAGAGCTTGCAAGGTCTGCCGCGTTTGCGCGGTAGCGTCGACCAGGGATTTCAGCGCCGTCTCGGCGGCGGAATCGCCGTGTTCCATCGCCACCCGCAAAAGCTGATTCGCCCGTAATCGCAAGGACGCCAATGACCGTAGATCGAGTTCCGCATCCGACGGATCAGCTGCCGGGACATCGAATTGCACCGAGCCCAGTTCCTTCTGGATGCTGCGAATGATCGCGGCTTTCTGTTCCTGTTGCTCGGGGATCAACTCGGCGATGCTGTGAACGCTGGCCACGCTTGGAAGCTTGCTCAGGCGCTCCTGCAGATCCCGGGTCTGCTGGAGATTGTCGCACACGATCGCCGCAAACAGGGTCGATTCCACGTCGGCATGCAGCAATCGTAGTTCGGTTTCAACGGATGCCAGCCCTTTCGATTGCAAATTCAGGACGTTGTAGTCGAAACGCACCGTCCACGCCGCCCCCAGCGCGGCCAGCGTGATTATGCCGAACATGGTCAGCATCAGGTAGGGCCGACGCAGAAGGAGTTGCTCGACGCGCGTCCCCGCCGATTGAACGGGGACCGGCGCGGCTCCGCCTTTGCGGTGGACAAGCAAGAGAAGCGCCGGCAATACGGTCATCATTCCCGCCGTCGCGATCAGCATACCACCGCCGGCAATTATGCCGAGCTCCGTGACTCCGCGAAAACCGCTCAGCCCCATCGCGAAAAAGGCGGCGGCGTTGGTGACGCCTGCCGTGACAATGCTCGGACCGGTGTGTGTAATGGCGGACCGAACCGCATCCGCCCGCCGAGGACCCTTGCTCAATTCCTCCGTGTATCGGGCAATGAATTGAATACCCAGATCGATCCCCAAGCCGAGAATCATTATCGCAAATGTCACGGTGATCATGTTCAGGTGGCCCACCGCGAGCGTCGTGTATCCCATGCAGACCGCCAGCACGATCGCCATGGAGGCGATGAGCAGCGCCACCAGCACACCGGCGACGAACAGCGAAATCCGCATCATTCGGGGAAACGTCACGGTGTACAAGAGGAAGAGCAATACCGCCGTCAGTACGGTCGCCTTCGTGGCATCGCTCTGTGATTGATGCATCTCGTCGTAATCGAGAACGGGTTCGCCCGTGAGGTTGATGCCCACGCCCGGAAACTGACGCCGAACCTCCTTCATGATGCGTCGCAGCTTCGGAATCGTGGCCGCATGATGCTCATCCGCCGTCTCCTTTCCCAATCGGGGATGGATCAACAACAGGAACATCCGTCCCTTGCGAAACGTCTGGTAGCCCTGCCAGCGCAATTCTTCCTGGGCTTCGCCCAACATCTCCGGGCTGAAGAACGCGCTGGCCCACGGGGACAGCAGCGCGTCGCCTTCCTTCTGCCCGTTAAATGTTCCCATCTGTCCGACGATGGCGGTCACCGTTGGCAAAAACGCCTCGATTTGCTTTCGTTGCTCTTCGGAAGTGACATCCATCTGCATTAGCATCCGATTCATCGAATCGAAAAAGGTGTCGAGCTTGGGTCGGTGCTGGAGAATTGCCAGTAGTTGCTTGAAATCCTTGAGCGAGCCTTCGATCTGCTTCAGGTCATCGATCGACAGGTAGTACAAGAACCATTTCTTCAGCGCGTCGAGGTCGGTGCGGTAGTACAGGTCGTCCTGGGTAAACAACTGCGCGACAGCAGCATCGCCCGGCCCGGGATTGTTCGTTGACGACAGCAACTTCGACACCAGCGCATCGACGGCTGCGCGGTTCTGGAGAGGCTGGTCGCTCTCGACGACAATGATGTAATCCTCTTCCGACCGAAATTCCCGGGAGTATTCGCTGTACAGCCGCCAGTAGTCGCTGTCGCGGCCAATCAGATCGTTTTGGCTGGTTTTGAATTCGAGGCGACGAACAGTGTAGAAGGAGGATGCTCCCGCGAGCAGGACGCCCGCGACCAGGAACGCCAGAGGCCAACGGCACACCAAGTCGGCCAATCCGCTAAGATACCGTTGTCGCATCAGGAACCACGCGCCAGATCATCTATCGCATGGAGAAAACGGAAAAACAAGCCCACGCGGTCAGCGCCCGGCGGCCACGGGTTCCCGCTCGGCCTTCTTGCCGCCCTTGTTCGCCAGCGCCGCTTTCACCAGGTTCGCCCCCAAATCCCACATCGGGCCGGGCAGCTTGTAGCAATCGTTGAGCACGTCATCGAGCGCGTTGACGAAATACTGAATATCTTCGTCGGTGATGACGAACGCCGGCAGCACCCGGATGATGTCGCCGTGGTTGCCGCTGACCTGTGTCAACACGTGGTGTTTCTCCAGCAGCGGCATCACCAACATTTGCGCGAACAAGCCGTCATGGGCCGCATGAACCATCTTCCACGCGACCTTCATCTTGAGGCTCCGCGGCTCGTGGAACTCGATGCCAATCATGCAGCCTTTGCCCCGCGCCTCCATCAACACGTCGTGCCGGACCTTCAACCCGTTGACCGCATCGAGAAGCTTCTGACCCTGCGTCGCACTGCGTTCTACCAACTTCTCCTCGTCCAGGATATGCAGCGTGGCCAAGCCCACCGCCATGCCGAGGTTGTTGCGGCCGAAACTGGATGAATGCACCCAGCAGCGGTCCATCCGATTGAAGACCTTCTGATAAATTGAGCGGCGGGTAATCATCGCCCCGACGGGTACATATCCCCCGCTCAGCGCTTTACTGGTCGAGACGATGTCAGGTTCCAGATTCCAGTGCTCAAACGAGAACAGTTTGCCCGTTCGCCCGTAGCCCGTCTGCACCTCGTCGCAGAAGAACAGCGTGCCATACTTGCGGCAGAGCGCCTGCGCCGCCGGCAGGTAATCATCCGCCGGAATCCGCACGCCCTTGCCCTGAATACATTCCACCGCCAACACCGCGATGTCCCGTTTCGACAAGGCCCGTTCCATCGCCTCCAAATCGCCGTACGGCACCTCCACGCCCGCCAACATCTCCCCAAAACCCTCGCGGAACTCCTCATTGCCCATGATCGAGAGCGACCCCAGCGTCAATCCGTGCCAGCCGTGGTCGAGGTACGCAAACTTGCTGCGGCCGGTCGCCGCGCGGGCGAATTTCAGCGAGGCCTCGACCGCTTCGGTGCCGGAATTGCAAAAAAACACCGCCTCGAGATGCGGCGGACAGCGTTTCACGAGCGCCTCGGCCAGCAGACCCGCGAGGAACGCGCAATCCATCTGCACCATGTTGGGCAGATCCAGATCGAGCACGTCGCGGATGACCTGCGCCACCTGCGGGTGGTTGCGGCCAATCGAATACACGCCGAACCCGCTCAGCATGTCGAGATACCGGTTGCCTTCCTTGTCCCAGAGATACTGGCCTTTGGCTTTGGTATAGACCCTGTCAAAGCCGATGGTGCGAAACACCTTTACCAGTGTCGGGTTGATGTACTTCTCGTGCAACTCATAGTTCTCCCCGAGCCGTTCGGCCACGACCTTTTTCAAATCAAACGATGCCATAACAACCGCCAGTCTATCCCGCCGGCGCCGGCCGTTCAAGTCCCGAACGAACGACCAAAATCCCTGCTGGAAAGACATTCACCTCCGTGCTAGATTTCAATCAGGTTTATGAAACAGTGGATCGCATGGATGGCTGTGGTTTTGATCGGCTGTCTGCCGGCGGTCGGCGCGATGCCGCTGACAGTGGAACCGCCGCCGGATGATTACGCCGACCAATCGCCGGCGTTGCGCAAGGTGTTTTCCAACAACCCATTTTTCGGCACCCAAAACGTGCTGACATTGAGCGGCACCTACGTCAACACGCCCAAAGAAGACTACGAGCAAACCGGTGTGTGGAATGTGTGGACTCTCCCCCTGTCTCCGGAGGAAATGCACGGGATGATCGCTGAGATCTCCTTTGGCGACACCGCCAAGCAGGGCCAATGGCAACTCACCTACCGCTACAAGGTCATGACCATGGACAATGGCTGGCAAGCGATCGCCGATTCGAGCGGCGGGTTGAGTCTCGCCGAGCGCCCTTCCCATGTCCTCAAGGCCAGCTACAACATCCGGGACTGGTGGAAAGTCGGCGTCGCCGCTGTCGTCGAAGACCGGTCCGGCGTGGATCCTTCCCTCGATCCGGGAACATTCGGTCTGAACAGCCAGGAGTCTCTCGGCTTTCAAATCGACACGTTGTTGAAATTCTGACGCGTCCACTTTCCGTCAGTCGACGGTTTGCTCCCTTCACGTCGCTTCGCCAGTAATCGGTTGTCCTTTCACCATCGGCCTGTTAGAAGTCGCTGCCGAACGCACGGTGAGAGAACCATCATGGCGAAACTCTTCCTCGGACTGGACTGCAGCACGCAGAGTCTCTCGGCCATCGTGATCGACCACGATTCCCGCCAGATCGTTTGCACCCACTCCCTTAACTTCGACCAAGCGTTGCCGTACTACGGCACCAGGAACGGCACGTTACGCAGCGACAATCCGCTCGTTGTCCACAGCCCGCCGCTAATGTGGGTCGAAGCGTTCGATATACTGTTCGCGCAAATGAAAACAGATGGCGTGCCGCTCGGCGAGATTCTGGCGATCAGCGGCAGCGGACAACAGCATGGTTCGGTGTACCTGAACCGCCGGGCCCCGGACACCCTGGCCCGTCTGAATGCCGCAACGCCGCTCATCGAAAACCTTCACGGCGTGTTCTCGCGGGCAACGTCCCCGGTGTGGATGGATTCCTCCACGGGCGCGGAGTGCGCCGAGATTCGCGAGGCGCTCGGCGGTGTCAAAGCCACGGCGCAAACGACCGGGTCGGACGCGTTTGAGCGGTTCACAGGGCCGCAAATCCGCAAATTCCACAAGACCGAGCCGGACGCTTACACCCGGACCACGAACATCGCGTTGGTGAGTTCGTTCCTGGCCTCGATCATCGCCGGCAAATTGGCACCAATCGATCATGGCGATGGCGCGGGCATGAATCTCATGGACATCCGCAAACGAGTGTGGCATTCGCAGGCGCTGAAAGCTACCGCACCACAATTGCGGAAGAAACTTCCGGCGCTCGCTCCGTCCTCGAAGATCATCGGCAATATCAGCCCGTATTTCGTAAAGAGATACGGCTTCCCCCCGAACGCCAAGGCGCTGGTCTGGTCGGGAGACAACCCCTGCAGCGTCATCGGCCTCGGTCTCATCAAGGAAGGCACGGTCGCCATCAGCCTCGGCACGAGCGACACGCTGTTCGGCTATATGAAGCGCTGCCGCGTGGATGAACGCGGTGAAGGCCACGTCTTCGGCGCGCCCACGGGGGATTACATGACGCTCATCTGCTTCAAGAACGGCTCGCTGGCCCGCGAACGCGTCCGCGACATGTATCATCTGGATTGGCCCAGCTTCAACCGGGCGCTCGCCACGACCCCGGCCGGCAACCGCGGCGCGATCATGCTCCCGTGGTTTGAAGCCGAAATCGTCCCGCGTGTCAACCGTCCCGGCTTTCATCGGTTCGACCTTGACCCGAATGACGCGGCTGCGAACTGCCGCGCCGTCGTCGAAGCGCAAATGATGTCGATGCGGATCCACTCGCAATGGATGAAAGTCCAACCGAAACAAATCTGTGCCACTGGGGGCGCCTCCACCAACCGCGCCATCCTGCAAATCATGGCGGACGTGTTCGACTGTCCCGTCGTCCACATCGAAGTCGCCAACAGCGCGGCTCTCGGTGCCGCCCTCCGTGCTACCCATGGCTGGCTCGCCAATTCCGGCAAGAAGCCGCGCTGGCAGGACGTCGTTGCCGGGTTCACCGATCCGCTTCCCGATAGCGAGGTTCGTCCAAGCGCAACAACGGCACGGGCGTATGGTGAACTGATCGAGAAGTACGCCAGGTGCGAGCGCGAAGTGATCAACGAAGCGTGATGTGGCTGGTTTCTTTAAATCGTCTGGCACAGGAATCCGCCGTCCAGCACACCCGTGGCTACAATCACCACCGCTACTTCGTCGGTAAGGTCAAAAAGATTTGTCGTGATAGTGTTCCCGCTCCGTCCTCCGCGAAGCCCGGGCGCGCGAAATGTCTTCTTGCCTCGTGCCCGGCGAGTCCGTAAGGTTTCGTTCGATGCGCGTGGCGCTATTCATCCCCTGCTTCATCGACCAGCTCTTCCCGAACGTGGGAATCGCCATGGTCACCGTGCTCCGTCGGCTGCACGTCGAGGTGGATTATCCGCCCGAACAAACCTGCTGCGGTCAACCGGCATTCAACACCGGCTACTGGGACGAGGCCCGCGCGCTCGCGAAGCGGTACTGCGAAATCTTCGCCGATGCCGATGCCATCGTCAGCCCGTCCGGTTCTTGCACGGCCATGGTGCGGAATTTCTACCCCGAACTTCTCGGTAGAGCAACCAAAACGACGGCGCACACCTACGAGTTCGCTGAGTTTCTCGTGAAGAAGCTTGGGGTGACGGATGTGGGGGCGAAGTTTCCCCAGCGCGTCACCTACCACGACTCCTGCCATGCACTGCGCGAACTCCGCCTCAAAGACGAGCCGCGCCAGCTGCTTCGCCATGTGCAGGGCCTCGAATTGATTGAGATGGACCAGGCGGAGACCTGTTGCGGGTTCGGCGGAACATTTTCCGTGAAATTTCCGATGATCTCCTACGCCATGGATGAAGTGAAGGTCACCTCCATCCAAAACACCGGCGCCAAGTACGTGGTATCCACCGACTCCAGTTGTTTGATGCAGATCGACGGCTACCTGCGCCACCAGAATCTGCCGATCAAAACGATTTCGCTCGCGGAGGTGTTGGCTTCGACATGATCACGACGGCCCGTTTGCAATTCGAGCACGACGCGACGGTGAAGGCCGCCGACTTGCGGCATCGTGCCGTCGTCCAGAAGAACATCGACACCTACGACATCGCGGTGGCGAAGGGCAAGGCGCGGTTTGCTGACTGGCAGAACGCGCGCGCTCACGCCGCCGCCATCAAATGGGAAACGATCAACCATCTCGACCGTTATCTCGAGCAATTCGAGCGGAACGTGCTGGCGAACGGTGGCCATGTCTTCTGGGCCGAGACCGCCGAGGACGCCCGCGCCCACGTACTGGAACTGGCCCGCCGTCACGGTGTCCACAAGGTCGTCAAATCCAAATCGATGACGACCGAGGAGATCCATCTCAACGAGGCGCTCGAAGTCGCGGGCATTCACTCCATCGAGACCGACCTTGGCGAATACATCTGCCAGATCCGCGGTGAGCCTCCCTACCATATCGTCACGCCCGTCATGCACCTGACGAAAGCGGACATCGCGCAAACGTTCCAGGAGAAACTTGGTTCGCCGCCCACCGACAGCGCGGAAGAACTGGCCATGATCGCCCGCGCGAAGTTACGACACGAATTCATGACGGCGGACATGGGCATTACCGGCGGAAATTTCGCAATCGCCGACACGGGAATGATCGCGCTCACCGAGAACGAAGGCAACGCGCGATTGAGTTTTTCGCTGCCACGCGTGCACGTCGCCATCGTGGGAATTGAGAAACTGATCCCACGCCTCGAAGACCTGGCTTTGTTCTGGCCGTTGCTCTCGACCAGCGGCACGGGACAGGCCATCACGGCGTACAACTCGCTGATCGGCGGCCCGCGGTTGGAATGCGAAGCGGACGGTCCGCAGGAATTTCACGTCATCTTGCTCGACAACGGCCGCACGCGGCTGCTGGCCGACGTCGAACAGCGCGACGCGCTCCATTGCATTCGTTGCGGCGCATGCCTGAACGCCTGCCCGGTTTACAAGAACATCGGCGGCCATGCGTACGGCACAACCTACCAAGGGCCTATCGGCTCGGTCATCACGCCGCACTTGCGCGATGCGCAGGAGTGGTCGCATCTGCCGTACGCCAGTTCGTTGTGCGGCGCGTGTACGGATGTGTGCCCCGTGCGGATCGATTTGCACCATCACCTGCTCCATACCCGGCGTAACGCCGTCCAGAGCCGGTTCGACGGCCCGATCCAGCACCTTGTCTTCCGAGCGTGGTTGTGGACCATGCAATCCCCTGCGCGTTACGCCATCACGGCAAAGCTTGGCGACTTCGCGTTGCGCCATGGCATGGCGGGACCTCTGTTGAAACCGTGGACCACCGGCCGCGAGTTCCCCACGCCGCCAAACCAAAGCTTCAAGGAATACTGGAGGGAACGTGGACGTCGCGCGTGATAATATTCTCCGGCGGGTCCGCACCGCGGTGCGTGCCGAGGCCCATCGACCCTCTCCGCCGACCACCGCACAGATTTTCCCGCCGATTTCCGATTCGGAGGCGCGGTTCCGCGCGGAGTTTGTTACCTTGCGGGGTGAGATTATCGACAATGTCGAGGCGCTACACGCGTTCTTAAAGGGTTTCTCGAAAATCGCCACGGACGGCGGCGTATTGACGAGCAGAATCGCCGGGGAACCAAATGCCGGTGTCCGAGAGTGCGATCTTGGGGTGACGGGTTGCGACTGCCTCGTGGCGCAAACGGGATCTATTATCGTCTCAACGCTCTCGGCAGGAGGGCGGGCGTTGTCGGTGCTGCCACCAACGCACCTTGTCATCGCTCGACGCGAGCAAATCGTTCCCGATTTGGCATCGGGCCTGGCGTTGCTGCGCAAACGCCACGACAAACACTGGCCCAGCGCATTTTCGGTCATCACGGGACCCAGTCGTACGGCGGACATCGAGAAAATCCTGGTCATGGGCGCTCACGGCCCGAAGCGGTTGGCGCTTTACTTCGCTGACTGAGCGGGCTCCAGAACGTCAACGTCCACAGGCCGTTCCGGTATGTTGGAGGTCGGCAACTCAGGGCTTTGTGCCGGCTCGCGTTTGCGGAATCTGGGCGCAAAATAAAAGCCAAGCACCAATGCCGCCGCAATCAACTGCGCCAACATCGTCTCGACGGTCGGGAAGACCGAGAACCAGACCCCCATCCACGCGGGGATGACGTTGACCAATGGTTGAATCGGAGTCGCTGGAATCCAGTGGGCCAGTTGCATCTCTTGGGCTTGTTCGCCAACCATGACGAGCAACACAAAGCCGAGCATGATTCCGGTTAATACGAGCATTTTTCGATACGGCAGTTGTTGATGGGCCACGAAAGTGAGGACCGCGACGATGCCGGTGAATAACAACCCCAGCAGCGCGCCTTCCAGCACGAGTTTGCCGCCCATACGCAGGTAATAGCTTTGCAGGAAAAGCACCACTTCGAATCCCTCGCGATACAGCGAGGCGAATCCCAGCAGGCATAGCCCGCGCAGGAGACGAGCCTGGGATATTTCCGCGCGGCCGGCGCTGCGGAACAGTTTCTTCTTCGTCTTGTTGTGCATGGAAATCCAGCCGCCCCAGTAGACCTTGTGGAAAAACCAATTCATGACCACCAACAGGACAATGACCGCCAGCAGCCCGGTCGCAGCCTGAAGATTCAACGCCGAGACGCTTGAGGACAAATCATTGACGATCGCCACGGCAACAAGCCAGGTAACAAGTGTCGCCACAAGACCGATCCCAGCGCCGACGGCAATAGGACGCCGATAGGCCTTCTGACCGCCAATCATGCTGGCCGTAATCGCCGAGAGTACCAGGATGCACTCCAGTCCCTCGCGGAACACGAGTACGCCGATGTCGAGTAACGCCACCGCCGGGCTAAGATGCGGAGCTGTGGGGTCCGGATTACCCTTGGCCGTGACCCCCTGCCAGATCAGGAC
>JBKQMH010000112.1:0-17710 GCA_052146795.1 Verrucomicrobiia bacterium | reverse complement strand
GATTGGCCCAGATTGCCGACGTATCCGAACTCACTTCCGTCAGCACGCTCGGAGGTTGTTCGGTAACCATCCAGTTCGGGTTGGATCGCAACATCGATGGCGCGGCCCGCGACGTGCAAGCGGCGATCAACGCGGCCGCCAGCGAGTTGCCGGTCAATCTTCCCAGCCCGCCGACCTACCGCAAGGTCAACCCGGCCGACGCGCCGATCATGGTCTTGTCCATGTATTCGGACACGCTGCCGCCCGCGCAGGTCTATGAATACGCCGACCAGATCCTGGGCCAGAAAATCAGCCAGATCGACGGCGTCAGCCAGGTGGGCATCAACGGGGCCGAAAAATCCGCCGTGCGCGTGCAAATCGACCCGGCCGCATTGGCCTCCGCCAGGCTCAGCCTGGAGGATGTCCGCTCGTTTCTGAGTCAGGCGACCGTGGTTCAACCCATTGGCGGGATCGATGGCAAACAGGTCTCCTATACGTTCGCCAGCAATGATCAACTGGTGGACGCCCGCGAGTATCGCTCCCTCATCCTGACCCAGGCAAACAACACTCCCATCCGACTCACGTCCCTCGGAAAAACCATCGAGGGCGTTGAAAACAATCTGCTGGCCGGTTGGGATGGAAACCGGCGAGCTGTGTTGTTGATCATCTTCAAACAAGCCGGCGCCAACGTCATTGAAACCGTCGAACGCATCAAGGCGCAGTTGCCGCAACTGGAACGGTGGGTGCCACCCTCGATCAAACTCCACGTGCTCGCCGACCGCACCACGACGATCCGCGCCTCAGTGAATGACGTTCAGATCTCACTGTTGTTGAGCATCGCGCTCGTGGTCATGGTCATCTTCCTGTTCCTGCGGAGGTTCTGGCCCACCTTCATCGCCAACGTGACCGTCCCCCTGGCCCTGGCCGGGACGTGCGGCATCATGTATCTGCTGCATTACAGCCTTGATAATCTTTCCTTGATGGCCATCACCATCTCGGTCGGGTTCGTGGTCGATGACGCCATCGTGGTCATCGAGAACGTGTATCGCTATATCGAGCAGGGCCAGTCATCCATGGATGCGGCGCTCAACGGCGCCAGACAAATCGGTTTCACCGTGATCTCCATCAGCACGTCGCTGGTGGCCGTCTTCATCCCGCTCCTGTTCATGGGCGGATTGATCGGGCGGTTGTTTCACGAGTTCGCGGTCACGCTGAGCCTGGCGATCGTGGTGTCCGGGATCGTCTCCTTGACGCTGACGCCGATGATGTGCTCGCGGTTCCTGAAACCGGAATCGGCGTACCCCAAACCGGGCCGGTTCTATCGGGTCTGCGAGGCCGCCTTCAACTGGATGCTCCACCACTATGAGGCCGGACTCAAATGGGTGTTGCGCCATCAAGGATTCATGCTCGTGGTCTGGGTTGCTACGGTCATCACCACCATCTGGCTCTACATCACCGTCCCCAAAGGCTTCTTTCCGCAACAGGACACCGGCGCCATGTTCGGCATGACGCAGGCGGGTGAGGATGTGTCGTTTGGCACGATGGCGCGACTCCAGTCCCAGGCGGCCCAAATCGTCCTCGCCGATCCGGCCGTTGAGTCCATGGGTTCGTTTATTGGCGCTGCTTCCGGAAGCTCGACGCTCAACAACGGTCGCATGTTCATCATGCTCAAGCCGGAAAATCAGAGAAAAATCACCGCCGACAAGGTCATCGACCGACTGCGGCGCAAAATGGCGTCTCTGCCAGGGATCTACTTGATCTGCCAGGCCATTCAGGACATCCGGGTCGGTGGCCGATTCACTGGCGCGCAATATCAGTATTCCCTGACCTCCACCGACCTGAGCGCGCTGAATTACTGGTCCGCCCAGCTGCTCACCAGGCTCCGCAAAATCCCGCAATTGCGGGACGTCAATAGCGATCAGCAAACGCATGGCTTGCAAAGCAATGTCGTCATCGACCGCGATGCCGCCTCCCAACTCGGCGTCTCGCCCCAGACCATCGACGATACTCTCTACGACGCATTCGGTCAGCGACAGGTCGCGACCCTTTACGAGCAGTACAACGAGCATTACGTCGTGCTGGAGGTGGACCCGAAAGACCAACTGGAGCCGTCTGCGCTCAACAAGATTTACGTCAAATCCAATACCGGCAAGATGGTGCCCCTGGGCAGTGTCGCCCGGTTCGAGACCGGCAACACCAGCTTGTCGGTCAATCACCAGGGCCAATTCCCCGCTGTCACATTGTCTTTCAATCTCGCTCCGGGAGTCGCGCTGGGTCAGGCGACCGAGATCATCCAAAACGTCGCGCGCGAGATGCGGATGCCGGAAAGCGTCATGGGCAGCTTTCAAGGCACCGCCCAGGTCTTCCAGGCATCGCTGGCCACACTGCCCCTGCTGCTCGTGGCCGCGCTCATCACCGTGTACATCGTGTTGGGCATGCTCTACGAAAGCCTGATTCATCCGATCACGATCCTGTCCACGCTGCCCTCCGCCGGCGTCGGCGCGCTGGTGGCACTCATGTTTTGCGGGGTCGATCTGTCCCTCGTGTCCTTCATCGGGATCATCCTGCTCATGGGGATCGTCAAGAAGAACGCCATCATGATGATCGACTTCGCGCTGGACGCCGAACGCACGGAAGGATTGAGCCCGGAAGAGTCCATCTACAAGGCCTGCGTGATCCGCTTCCGACCGATCATGATGACCACGATGGCGGCGATGCTCGGTGCCGTTCCGCTGGCGATTGGACTCGGGACGGGCTCGGAGCTCCGCCAGCCGCTGGGTATTTCCGTTGTCGGCGGCCTGCTGTTCTCCCAGTTCCTCACGCTCTATACCACGCCGGTCATTTATCTCGCGTTCGAGCACATGCGGCAACGCTTCAAGCTTCGCCACCGCCAACACGCCCCCGAACTCGCGCCCGCGCAATAGAGAGAAGTACAGGTTGCATCCGGCCGCGTCTTTGGTAGTCTGGCTGGCGATGAATCGTTCCAAATTTCAAGATCGTCGTCGTGTGCGGTTGTGCCTGCTGGCCATTGTCGCCGGCTGCGGCCTCGGTTCCCTGTTCGCAACGGCGGGTGTCAAGGTCCTGCAGACGCTTACCGGAGATGAAGCGCTCCAGCATCTCGGGGAGACCAAAACCGTGTGCGGCCCGGTCGCCAGCGCGAAATACCTCAAAGGCTCGCAGCGGAGCCTCACCTATTTGAACATCGACCGGCCCTACCCCAAACAGAGTTGCGCCATCGTGATTGCCGAGGCAACGCGTGCCAGGTTCAAGGACGCTCCCGAAGTCGCGTTCACGGGGAAATGGGTTTGTGTCACCGGCCTCATCACGACGAACAACCACAAGATGGCAGAAATCGTGGTCAGCGACCCCGCGCAAATTGTGGTCGGGGACGCGCCGACTCCTCCGTCCACCAACCAGACGACCGCCCCGGCCACTCCGTAAGCCTCCGACCGTTTACCGATTCGCGGCGCGAGAAGCCTGTCCGACCGGGTCTTGCCAACCGCCTCCGAGCGACCTGACCAGCGACACAGTGGCCACGAGCTGCTGCCCGCGAAGTTGCACCGCCGTGCGCTCGATTTCCAATGCCGAGTTCTCCGCAGTCGCCACGTCCAGAAAGGTCACCAAGCCGGCCCGGTAGCGATAATCGGCAACCTCGAATTGTTTGCGGGCCGCGCGCAACGCGGCGGCTTCCGCGTCGCCCTGGCGGGCCAGAAGTTCCTGCGCCGCCAGGTTGTCTTCCACGTCCGCAAACGCCACGAGTACCGTCTGACGGTAGTTGGCGACTGCCTGTTCATAAGAGGCCCGTGCGGCCCGAAGATTGGCGCTGTTCTGTCCCGCATCGAATAATGGCATCGTCAACGATGGCCCCAGCGACCAAAACCGGCTCTGCCAGTCGAACAATGACCCGAGATGTAGACTTTCAAGGCCGGCCAATCCGTTCAACTGGATCGCCGGAAAAAATGCCCCCTTCGCCACGCCGATACTCGCGTTGGCCGCCGCCATTCGCCGTTCGGCAGCCGCAATGTCCGGCCGGCGTTCCAGCAACTGGGAGGGCAGACCGGACGGAATCATCGGGGGCGGGGTATTAAGCGGTCGTTCCGGCACCCTGAATGCCGAGGCCGCCTCACCCGTCAAAACGGCCAGCGCGTGTTCAAATTGAGCCCGCTGTAGCTGTGTCGCCGGCAACTCCGCCTCTGTTGTCCGAAGCACGGTTTCCGCCTGCGCCACGTCCAGGTCGGAGGCGATCCCCCCTGTCCGCCGGTTCTGGGTCAATTCGAGGGATTTGCCGAATACGTAAATGTTCGAACTCAATAATTCGGTTTCCGCATCCAAGGCCCGCAATGTGAAATAGTCCGTCGCCACTTCCGCCTCGATCGCCAATTTGACCCCCTCGAGATCATCCGCGCTGGCCTGTTGTTGGGCCCGCGCCGACTCGACGCTGCGCCGGACGCGTCCCCACAAATCCACCTCGTAACTTAGGTTCAATGGCGCGATCAAATCGGCGTATGTCGTCGTGTTGCTCACCCCGGCAGCCTGGCCTTCGAACGGCTCGTTGAACGAATTCCGGTGAGCCATCGCGGATGGCGAAATGCCAATCTGGGGAAACAGTTGAGACCGTGTAACGTCCGCAACAGCCCTCGCCTGATCAAAGCTCGCAACTGCGGCTTTCAACTCCTGATTGGCCGCTGCCGCACGGGTCTCCAACCCGTTGAGCTCCTCATCACCAAACACCTCCCACCACTTCCCCTTTGGCAGATGGGCTTGCGGCTCGGCAACCTTCCACCCGTTCGTAACGGCAGCATACGCGGCGGGCATGGTGGCCGTCGCCTCCGGCCGCTTGTAATCCGGCCCAACAGCACAGCCGGCTAGGAGTGTGACCACCCACACCGTGGCGAGCCGAGCCACGGCAGCGACCGGGCGAATGTCAGGTCGTGCCGCCATCATGGGGCCTTCGCAGTTGGGGAGGCCTCGGCGATCCGCACCGCAGTGCCGCTCACGAGCGAATCGGCTGGATTGACTACCACCCGGTCCGTTGGGCCCACCCCCGCGAGCACCTCAACAGTCTGTCCGAAATCGCGGCCAATACTGACGCTCCGCAGGTCCACCTTGTCATCCGGCCCCACCACACCCACCTGCAACCCTTCGGCGCGGAACAACAACGTGTTCGATGGCAACATCAGCACCGTGTTTACTTTCGAATCCAGGAACCGCACTTGGGCGTAACTGCCCGGCAAAATCTCACCTTGCGAATTGTCCACTTGCAGTTCCGTCAGCAACGTACGCGAATCCGTCGACATGGCTTCTGACGTGCTCGTCACTGTCGCCGTAAACTTCTGTCCGGGAATCTCAGGGATCAGAAGTTCCGCTGACTGGCCGGTCACGATGCCGCGGGCGGCGCTCTGCGGGACACGGACGTACACGCGTAACGTCCGCGTCTGCGCCAGGTGGAATAACTCCGTGCCGCTCCCCGCCGTAATCAGGTCGCCAATATCCGTATTGCGTGCGGTGATCGTGCCGGCAAATGGCGCGGTAATACGCTCAAAGGACTGGAGTTGTTCCAATCGATGCACATTGGCGCGACCAGCTTCAACGGTCGCGGACTTGAGCTTGTAGTCGGCCTGTTTCTCGGCGTTTTCCTGTTCGCTCACACTGGCGGTCTTCAATAGGTCGGCCCAACGTTCCGCCGTGGTCTTGGCCAACGCCAGCGCCGCTTCCGATTCTGCGAGTTGCGCACGGGCCTGTTCAAGTTGCTGGTCCAGCTCGGGCGTATCGACTTCGGCCAGCAATTGGCCGGCCTCCACGTGCGCCCCGATGTCCACGAGCCACCGTTTGAGGTAACCATTGCCGCGGGAGTAGATCGGCGCTTCCAGCAACGGCCTCACTTCTGCCGGCAACACCAATCCCGCGGCAGTATGGCTCGGCTTGGGCGAGACGACCGCAACGGAAGGCGTCGCCAGATCCACCGTTTCCGCACGCAACAGACTGCGCTGGTGCCAGCGCGGAATGAAACCGACAAGAACTCCGAGCACGACCAACACGCCCACAACGGTGGCGACCCGCGAGAGTCTCACGGGCGAAACCGTCGCGTGCCCGTGTGGGGCTAAGGATGGCGGTGGAGCGGTGTTTTCCGGGGACTGGACTTTGTTGTGTTCAAGTGAGTTCATAACAACCTTCCTCATGTATGTGCCGTGGTTGGAAGAACGCCATGCCCTTCCAGTAGTGCCACGTCCGCCGGATTGGGCTCTTCAGCGTGCCGTCGCAACAGGCTGAATACGACTGGAACAAAAAACAATGTGGCGACTGTGGCGACCACCAGACCGCCAATGACCGCGCGACCCAATGGCGCGTTCTGCTCGCCGCCTTCGCCGAGGCCCAGCGCCATCGGCAACATGCCGATGATCATCGCCAGCGCTGTCATCAACACCGGACGTAGACGGCCGACGCCTGCCTCCCAGGCGGCATGCAGCGGATCCATCCCGCGGTGGAGATTGTTTCGCGCAAACGTGACGACGAGAACCGAATTGGCGGTCGCGACGCCGAGACTCATGATCGCCCCCATCAACGCCGGGACGCTGGTGGTGGTGATCGTCAAATGCAACGCCCAGATGACGCCCGCGAGTGCCCCGGGCAGCGCGGTGATGATGATAAATGGATCAAGCCAGCTCTGGAAGTTGACTACCAGCAGCAGGTAAATCAGTGCGATGGCCATCACCAGCCCGATGGACAACCCGATAAAGCTGGACCGCATCGTCTCCGCCTGACCTCGCACGAGGATGGAGCTTCCACGCGGCAATTCCGTTTCCGCCTGTTTGATCAATGGCTCCACATCCCGAAGCACCCCGCCGAGGTCGCGACCGCTCACGCCGCCGAAGATGTCAAGCACGGGCATCACATTGTAGTGCGAGATCGCGGGGGGGCCGTTCGTACGCTCGAACGACGCAACGTTGGCGAGCAATTGTCCGTTGCCCGCGCCGGGCTGGCTCGCGCTGACCTGCATGGAGTTTAGCGCGTTGAGCGAATCCATCCGATACTCCGGCGCGGAGATATTCACGAGATACTGCACGCCTACGCCGAAATTGACCCAGTAGGTGGGCGACACCTGGCTGCTCCCGCTCAGGTTGAGCAGTACCGAGTTGGCAATGTCATTCTCGGTAAGCCCCATTTCCGACGCCCTGTCGCGATCGATGGCAAACTCGAGTTTGGGCCGGTCCGAGGGCTGCTGAATGCGCACATCCACGGCACCCGGCACCCGGCGGATTTTCGCTGCCAACCGCTCGGCGATCCCGCGATTCCTGACCTGATCGCGGCCAACAATCTGAATGTCCAGCGGCGCGGGCAGGCCGAAGTTGATCGTCTGGCTCACGATATCGGCTGGTAAAAAATAAAAGATCGCGCCAGGAAACTCCCGGTTCAGCCGGAGACGCAGTCGCTGAACGTATTGAGGAGTGGGACGGTGGCCTTCGTTCAACGAAACCATGATGTCCGCGTCACCCGGGCCCACTACCCCGTTGTCGCTGTAGCTGAGGTTGATGCTGGAATTGGGCAGGCCGATGTTGTCGAGAATGCCATGGAGTTCCTCGGGCGGAATTTCGCGCCGAATGGCCGCCTCGACCTCATCGATGTACTTCGCGGTCTCCTCGATCCGTGTTCCGCTGCGGGCACGGACATGCAACCGGAATGTTCCTGCGTCCACCGAGGGGAAGAAATCCTGCCCCAAAAAGGGAATGAGCAGGCACGACCCGACGCAAAGCCCCATAAACACCAGGGCAAAGGCCACCCGATGCTCAAATACGACACCAAGAAAGCCGCGGTAGCTCTCACGCATGCGGTCGAAGCCATTCTCAAAGCGATCCTGCAGCCTCACGAACGGACGCACCAAGCGCGGGGCCTTTTCCGGGTCCTCCACGTGACCGTGGTACACGTGGTGGCGGTAGAACCACATCACCAGTGTCGGCACGAGCGTTCGCGACAGCGCGTAACTGGCCAGCATGGCAAACACCACCGCCTCCGCCAACGGGACAAACAGATACCGCGCGACACCAGTCAAAAAGAACATCGGCACAAACACGATGCAGATGCACAGCGTGGACACGAACGCTGGCAGCGCAATCTCCTGGGCGCCGTCGAGGATCGCCTGAATGACCGGCTTGCCCAGCGCCATCTGCCGATGGACGTTTTCCAGCTCGACCGTGGCGTCGTCCACCAAAATGCCGACAGCCAGCGCCAGCCCGCCTAACGTCATCAGATTGATGGTCTCGCCCAGCGCACTGAGGCAGGCCAGTGACACCAGAATCGACAGTGGGATCGACAGGGCGATGATGACGGTGCCGCGCCAGGAACCGAGAAACAGCAGAATCATGATCGCGGTCAAACAGGCGGCAATCACACCTTCCCGCACCACCCCGGAGATGGCCGCACGGACAAAGATCGACTGGTCGGCGAATTGTTTCACCACCAATTTGTCGGACACGGTTTTGAGGACTGCCGTCATCGCCTGCTTGACGCCATTGGCCACAGTCAGTGTCGAGGCCGAGCCGGTCTTGAGAATGCTGATCAGCGTGCTGCGCACGCCGTCCTGGCGAACAATATTCCGTTGCGGCAAATAACCGTCGCGGACCTGGGCCACATCGCGCACGTGAATGACCGCCCCGTTGATCGTTTTGATCGGCAGATCGTTGAGTCGATCCAGGACCTTCGGGCTCGTGTTCAGATCGATGTCGTATTCCATCGGACCAATCTTCGCCGTGCCGCTCGGGAGTACGAGGTTTTGGGCGTTGACGGCGTTCACGACGTCCTCCGGAGAAAGGTTCTGTGCCTGTAACGCTTTCAAATCCAGATCAATCGAAACGAGCCGCTGTTTGCCGCCGTACGGCCACGGGATGGCGGCGCCTTGCACCGTGATAAGGCCGACGCGAATCTGGTTGACGCTGACGTCGAAGATTTCCTGCTCGGACATCCCCTTGCCGCTGACTCCATACTGCAGGATCGGGACGGTCGAGGCGTTGTACTGAATGATCAACGGCGGAGTCGTACCCGGTGGCATTGAGCGCAAGACGGTTTGTGAGACAGCAGTAATTTGGGCCACACCCGCATCCACCGAAGTCCCCTGGCGGAAGAATACCTTGATGACACCAATGCCGTTGTAGGAGGTGGATTCAATGTGTTCGATGTTGTTGACCGTGGTCGTCAGCGCCCGCTCTTCGTTGTACACCATGCGCTGCTCGATCTCCGCCGCGTTGAGTCCGGTGTAATTCCAGAGGATGCTGACGACCGGGATGTTAATCGACGGGAAAATATCCGTCGGCGTCCGTAAGAGGATAAACGGCGTCAGCAATAGCAACAACAGCGCCGCGACGACGAACGTATAGGGACGGCGGAGGGCTAGCCGGACAATCCACATGGCGCCCTCCGCACTTGCGTCACAACAATTCTGCTCAGCTCTTTCATGTGTCGATTAATATTGACCGATCAGTCAAACTTATGCGTGAAGAGTCGTCTCTCCAGCAAACTGTTTTTCGCCCACGCCAATCAACCGAAAAATGGTCGGTTTCAGATGGCGGATGATTTCGAGGTTGTTCTCGATTTTGGCCTCCAGCAACACGCCCATCACACACCCAAACAATTCGCGGGCCTTGTTGTCACAGTCTTGTTCGGGGATCAATCCTTCGCGAACAGCATCACGCAACGCGGCGGCGAAGTACCGGCAACGTCGATCCAAAATTTGCTGCGATTTCTGGCGAATCTTTTCGTCCTGCGTGCTCAATTCGGAGGCCAGTGAAGTGAACGCACAGCCACAAACCCTCCCAAATTTCTGCATTTTTTGGCTCTGGCGTTCATAAATGAAATCGCAATACCTCGACAGCCGTTCCAGCGGTGGTGTCTGCGAAGAAAAAATGCGATCGAGGTCGGGCCGAAACGTTTCCCAGTGTTCTTCAATGGCAGCGACTGTCAGGTCCGACTTGGAGGGGAAAAAATGGTAGAAACTCCCCTTCTTCGCGCCCGCGCGCTCGCAAATTACGTCCACACTCACGGCGCCGTAACTCTGCTCCCAAATCAAATCAATGGCGGTGTCCAATAGTCTCTGCTTGGTATCACGCTCCGTCTTCATATCGTAACCATGCTGGGAAGGTTCCACAAGTTGACTGGTCAATCAAGTGGAAATATTCCCGCCTACCCCTCGGCGGTCAATGACTTAGCTTTGAGGCACGACCCGCTCAATCGAGTCCGACTTCACCCACCCTTGCTGGCCATCCGCCCGTTCCACGAACAACCATTGCCCGCGATCTTCCCGGATCACAACCCGGGTTCCTTCGGTGAGTTTAAAATGGGTGGTGGAGTCGCGCAGCGGCGCGAACCGCGCGTCGGTCTCCGCAGCCACGACGACCGCGGCGGGAGCCGTTCGATTGTTGAGGACTTCACGGCCCAGCGCAAACACGGAGGCCGCAAATCCCATAAAGGCCACCGCAGCGATGACGAGCAATCCGGTCCGGAATCGGGGAATGTAAATGTACATGCCGACTGCCAGGGCGGTCAGCCACAGCGCCGCCAGCTCGTACATCCCCCACTCGCTTGTGCTACGACTCTCGATGATCGAACGGAGAAATCTCTGCCAAGCCTTTGGTGGCGCGTTCACATCATCGACCCCCAACCGTTGCTCGGCAAACTTCAGGTTCGCCACAATGTCCGGGTCACGCGGCGCCAACCGCCGTGCCCGCTCGTAATCGAGGATGGCCAGGCCCAATTTCCCCTCACGGAAATGGGCATTGCCCAGATTGAAGTACACATGAGCCGTCTTGGGCTCGATTTTCTCGTAAACCGCCGCCGCCGCGGTGAATTTCCCGGCGTCATACAACTGATTGGCCGACTTGAAGTCGTCGCTGGGTCCGGCAAACGCCGCATGCAGGCCGACCAGC
Organism: Verrucomicrobiia bacterium; assembly: GCA_052146795.1. Taxonomy (GTDB): domain Bacteria; phylum Verrucomicrobiota; class Verrucomicrobiia; order Palsa-1439; family Palsa-1439; genus Palsa-1439. Next base: position 6,818 of record JBKQMH010000112.1, on the reverse strand, counting down.
CAGATAACCGCGGCGGTCTTAAAGCTGTTTCGTTTCCAGTTCATCAATCAATCGTTCCACATTGTCCCGGGTTGCCTGAACGCTCATACCCGCGCCCCCGCCGGCGAACCGGGCGGTGTCACAAGCTTCGAAGGATGCCTTCGCTCGATCGGCGAGCTCGCCATTCACGCCACGCGGCACAAGCTGTTCGTCGACGACAGACGCCGTGATGCCGCCCACGGGGATATTCAACCGGTCGCCGAGGTAGTGCTGCAAGGCGTGTTGAATTTCGTCGTAGCTTGTCGCGGAGATGAGAAGTTTGCGGGCCTTTTTCGCCGCCCGTGTCCGACGGGCGTAAGCGACGTCGCCGCGCAGTCGGTCCGTGCGTCGCTTCCAGCCCACTGTGCCGAGCAACGCGAGCACCGGCGTGACGTTCAGCGCCCAAAACGTGGCCGTCCCGCAGAACGGTACGGCGGGCACCGCCGGCCCGAGGTCGCCTTTCAGATACACGATGTCCTGCCCCAACTTCTCATCCGGACGCAATCGTTCGCCGCCGCTGACAATGGTCGTCTGACCGCCGGCGCTGGCCTTCACCACAAGTTTGATGGGCGACTGGACGGCCGTCTTGTACGCCCCGGCCTCCGGGTCGAAATAGGCCAGCCGCACCTCGGGAAGTTCTTTCACGTCGATGCTCTTCGCGATGAGCACCTGTTGCATCACGCGCTCGCCGGTCGTGTTCAAATCGTCCTTCGTCGTTTTCGTCGTCGGGTCGTACGTCTTGAATCCGTCCAAGGGGCCGAGCTTCGGCATCGGCACCGTGTCGATGTTGCCGTTGCCGCTGACCTTGATCGTCACGGTGATGGGATCGCCGACCGCGACGTCGGTCGGCTTGGCGGTCACATCGAGCTTCCACTGGCCAATCGCGCCGCCAAAATCGGCCGGCCGGCCTTCCTCCGGTAATGGCAAAACCTCGATGGGCACGGCGTCAACGGTCACGGGCACCTCCCGCACCTGGGCTCTTCCGAACATTTGGCCAAACATCGAATCATCAAACGGCCAGCCGTTGCGCCCGCGCTGTTGAACGGTGAGTTGGGCTTTCAGGATGCACGGACCAAAATTCAATGTTCCCGTGCGACTTGGCGAGATGGATCCTTCAACGACCTCAACGTTGAATGATTCGCCATTGATGACTTGTGTGCCGGTCTTCAGATTTTGCAGGAATTTGAACTCCAATCCGTCCGCATCGTAGTTGAACCCGCCCACGCCTCGGAGCGGCACGTCGGCCCGTGAGAACAAGGCCACTTGTGCCGGCTCGGTCTGACCCAGATACACGCGTTTGAACGGGATCCGGACCTGGCCGAAGATCTCCCGGCTTGTGTCGTTCTGCGTCGCCCCCTTGTCCACAACCAACCGGATCGGCTCGGTGGAATAATCTTTGCCGCCGACGTTGACAGCAATTGCCGGAATCGTGAACTCGCCTGGTCGCGCCGGTGTTACCTGGTACACAAAGCTCATGGACTGGCTCATCCGCCCGTTATCCAGTGAGAAGCTGCTCTGCGTGGACGGTCCATCAAAGCTCAGGCCGTCCACCCGGGGGATCAATGGCTGCGTGCCGCCTTGCGTGCCCTGCACCGCAATGGTCAGCGTCACCGATTCCCCAAACGCGATGTGGTTCCGGTCAACGGAGGCGACAACGGACACATCCGCGAACACGCGCGGTGCCGCCAAAAGAAGTCCGATGACCAGCCAGAGTCTCATTGTCACCAATCCTTGGCTGGCTGGCCGGAATCTTTCAAGTCCTTCATTTGCATTTCAGGGAAGAAATTCCAGTTGCGCTCGTCCTCGCGCAGGTTGTCGAGTATCTCAGTGGCCTGCATTTTGTCCATATCTTCCGGCTGGCCGCTGGCTTCTTGGGGGTGTTGCTCGGACGGTGACGCTTTGTCTTGCTGGGCCTGCTGCCCTTGTTGTTGCTCCTTCTGTTTATCCTGTTGCTGCTGCTGTTCCGCCGACTGCTGGGATTGTTGTTTCTGATTCTGCTTCTCTTGATCCGACTGTTTCTGCTCGGATTGCTGCTGTTGTTGCCCTTGTTGCTGCTGCTGAGATTGTTTATCCTGCTGAGCCTGTTGTTGATTCTGCTGGCTTTGCTGTTGCTGCTGTTGTTCCTGATTTTGCTGTTGTTGGTTCTTGTCCTGCTGGTTCTTTTGGTTCTGTTTCTGCTGTTGCTGCTGCTGTTGCTGCTTCTTCAATTCCTCGAGTTTTTTCTTCACGAACTCGTGGTTGAATTTTGCGTCGGTGTCGTTGGGGTCGATGGCGAGCGCGCTCTCATAGTTCTTGAGCGCCCGCTGCCATAGTTGCTGGGCCTGCTTGGGCTGGGATTCGCCGAGGCGAAAATCGGCGTTGCCGAGGTTGTACAGGGCGCGCTGTTGAAGCGCACGATCGGTCGACGACGTCGCGTTCTCGAACAGTTGCGATGCCTCCGCGAAATCATTGCTCCGATAGGCCGTCACGCCGGTGTTGTAACGCTCCGGCCAGTTCTCGGTCTTCGCCAATGCCACCGTCGGCAACAAGAGCAGCCACCACCAAAATTTCATGCCGCCCTCCTGTCGCTGACGAACGACTCGACCACCAGCAGCACGAACGCCATGCCCAGGGGCCACTGGAACCTTTCGAAGTATTGCTTCTGCAGCCGCGATGCGAATTCTTTGCGCTGCAATTGCGCGATACCCTTGTCGTAAATCGCGTCCATGCCGAAGTCGCCCGCCGCGCTGTGCACGTAAATGCCGCCCGTCTTGAGCGCGAGTTGCTTCAGCGTGTTTTCATCGAGCCGCGACTTGACCACCTCGCCGTCGCGGTCTTTCAAAAATTCCATGGGCTTGCCCTCTTCGCGGATCGAGATCAATTCGCCCTCCGTCGTGCCCACGCCGATGGCGAAAATTTTCACACCCTCTTTGGCCGCCTCATCTGCGGCCGCCACGGCGTCGCCCTCCGTTTGCTCGCCGTCCGTGATCAACACGATGGCATGGTCCCGCCCTTCGCCCGCGTCGAAGGCTTTCAGCGCCGTGCGAATCGCCGGGCCAATCGCCGTTCCACCGCGCGGGATGATGTGCGGATCGGCGTCCTTCAACGTCAATCGGAACGCCTCGTAGTCTACCGTCAACGGGCATTGAACGAACGCCGTTCCCGCGAAGGCAATCAGGCCGATCCGGTCGCCGCGAAGTTTTTCCAGCAGATCCTGGACGGCGTATTTTGCCTGGCCCAACCGATTGGGTCGGACGTCCTCGGTCAGCATGCTCTTCGACACATCGAGCAACACAAAGATGTCGACGCCCTTGTGTTTCACCTCGCGCCACTCAAAGCCCCAACGCGGCTGGGTCAACGCCAGCGCCGCCAGGGTGACCGCGGCGACGATCAACGTTGCTTTCCACCGCCGTGCCACCGGGCGCACCGAATCCGCCAGCCGCTGCGCCAGTGGGGCGGACGCGAACCGCTCCAGAGCCCGCCGACGCGCGCGGAATGCCCAGACCAGAAACAATGCCAACACCGGCGCCAGCGCCAGCAGCGAGAATACTTCTGGATTGCCGAAATTCATTACGGCAGCCTCCGTAACCGCGTGTGCTCCAGGGTGACGGCCAACACCAAACATCCAAGTCCCGGCGCCAAAAACCACGGGAACAATTCCCGCCAGTCTTCGTACGCGACGGTTTCGACCTTTTGCTTTTCCATCGCGTCGATCTGCGCATACGTCTTCTTCAGCGCAGCCGTATCCGCCGCCCGGAAATACTGGCCGCCAGTCACCGCGGCGATTTGTTTCAACAGGTCTTCATCCAGATCGGCTTCTATCTTCTGATACCCGAGTAGGTTGCCGGCCCGATCATAGACCGGCATGTCGGCGAGTCCCTGCGAGCCCGCGCCGACCGTGTACACGCGCACATTGAATTCCTTCGCGGCCTTCGCCGCTTCGAGGGCGGGCGGGTTCTTGATATTTTCTCCGCCATCGGTCAACAACACGATGACCTTGCTCTTGGCGTTGGTGTCGCGGAGGCGGTTGATTCCCGTGCCGATGCCCGCGCCGATGGCCGTGTTGCCCTCGACCAAACCGATGCGGACGCGGTCGAGGTTGCGTTCGAGCCAATCGTGGTCGAGCGTGAGCGGGCTGGCCACATACGCGTGCGTGCCAAACACGACCATCCCGATTCGATCATTGGGGCGGTCGCGGATGAATTCGCGCACCACGTCCTTCACCGCATCGATCCGAGATTCGCGTTGCCCGCCCTTCTCGTAATCCATCGCCTGCATGCTGCCGGAAATATCGATGACGAGCACGATGTCGATGCCCTCGGTCTTGATCTTGCTCTCGCTACGGCCCAATTGCGGACGCGCCAGCGCGACGATGAACAGCACCAGCGTCGCCCCGCGCAACAGCAACAACAACGATGGGCCGAGCGCCGCCCAAAACGACGACAACGAGCGTGCCGTCGCCACTGAGGAGAACTTCAAGCCGCCGCGCTCCGCAGATCGGTGTTCCCACCACAGCCACAGCGGCAACACCAGCAACAGCACCAGCGACCATGGACTGGCAAACTTCATGCGGCGGCAACCACCTCCTCGGCGCGTGGCTGAGAGTCGTGCACGAATTTCTCGGCGGCATCCAGGGCGCGCTGCATGTCCTCCGTGCCCGGCTGAAACTTGGCAAACTTGACGAGGTCGGCTTCCTGCAAAAACGCGCCGAGCAATTCCCGGTGTTCCGCGGAAAGTGAATGATCGCGGGACACCTCGAAAAGAAACTCTTCCGTGGTGCGCTCCGGCGCGCGCAACCCCATCTGCCCTTCGAGGTATTGCCGGACAATATCCGACAGCCGCGTGTAGAATTCCTCCACGGGCGGCTTCTCCTCGCGCAGCCGTCGAAGCTCGCGGATCGCCACCTCATAAGGCGTGGGAGGCGGAGCCACAAAAGCGGAAACGCCCGGCTGCCGCCGTTTCCAGAGCCAGAAAGCCACCGCCGCCACCACGAACGCCAGCAACAGCCACACCCACCACCAGCCGTGGGGCAGCGGGACAAGTCCTTTAATATCGCGAATGTCTTCCATCAGATTCGTCGCTCGCGCATGCTGAAAAATTGGATCAACGGCAGCACGTAATCCGCATCCGAGCGGATTTCCACCTGGTCCACGCTCGCCGATCGCAACAATCGGCGCAGCGCTTCCAACCGCAACTGCGCTTTCGCCGCAAACTCTTCGCGGACTTTCCGGTCGAATGTATCGACCAACGCCCGCTCGCCGGTCTCGGCGTCGCGCAGTTCGAGCAGCCCGACCGCGGGCAACTCTTCCTCACGCGGGTCGCGCAGGCTCAACGCGATGACATCGTGCCGTTTGCTGGCCACGCGCAGTTTTTTGCGGACCGATTCTTCGTCGGTCACCTGGAAATCCGACACCACAAACGTCACAGCCCGTCGCGGCTGGACGCGGTTGTGGTAATCGAGCGCCAATTGGAGATCCGTCCCTCGGCCTTGGGGTTGAAACGCGAGAATCTCGCGCACGACGCGGAGCACATGTCGGCGGCCCTTTTTCGGGGGAACGAATTTCTCAATCTGGTCGGTGAACATGATGAGGCCGACCTTGTCGTTGTTGCGGATCGCGGAGAAAGCGAGCACGGCGGCCAGTTCCGCAGCCAATTCGTTCTTCGTCTGCCGCACGCTGCCGAATTGCCCCGAGGCGCTCACGTCCACCACCAGCATCACGGTCAGTTCGCGTTCCTCCCGGAACTTCTTGATGAATGGATGCCCGAACCGCGCGGTGACATTCCAGTCGATGGACCGCACCTCGTCGCCGGGCAGATACTCGCGCACCTCCTCGAATTCCATGCCGCGCCCTTTGAAGACGGAATGGTACTGCCCGCCGAGCACGTCCGTGACTTCGCGGTTCGTGCGAATTTCGATCTGTCGAACCTTTTTGAGGACATCCGCAGGCAGTAGACGGGAGGCAGCAGGTTGGGAATTTCGGTCAGTTTTCATTGGAACAGACGGCGCGAATCAATTTGATCAACAGTCTTCCGACTTCGTTTGCCTGATAGCCATGGTTCATTGTCCTGTCCACTGTCTGCTGGTCTACCCCTCACGGCACCGGCACTTCGTCAAAAATCCGCTTGATCACGTCTTCGCTGGTCATTTCCTCGGCCTCGGCCTCGTAGCTAACGATCACACGATGACGTAGCACATCCATGCCGATGGTTTTCACATCCTGCGGCGTGACGTAACCGCGACCCTGGAGAAACGCGTAGGCTTTGGCGGCGACCGTCAGGTAGATGGTCGCACGCGGTGATGCGCCGTATTGGATGAGGCGGGCCACGTCGATCTTGTACTCGGCCGGCCTGCGCGTCGCGTGGACCAGATCCACGATGTAGTTCTTGATCTTCTCATCCATGTAGACCGCGTCCACGACCTTGCGCGCCTTGAGGATTTGGTCGGGCGTGACCACGGGTTGCGTGACGATCTGTTTGCCCGTCTCAGCCATGCGATCCAGGATCTGGCGTTCTTCCTCTTTGCTCGGATACTGGATCGAGAGCTTGAGCATGAACCGGTCAACCTGCGCCTCGGGCAAGGGGTACGTGCCTTCCTGCTCAATCGGGTTCTGCGTCGCCAATACCAGAAACGGGTCCGGCAGCTTGAACGTCTGGTCGCCGATCGTGACCTGACGCTCCTGCATCGCTTCGAGCAGCGCACTCTGCACCTTGGCGGGCGCGCGGTTGATTTCGTCGGCCAGAATCAGGTTGGCGAACACCGGCCCTTTCTTGATGCGGAACTCGCCGTCTTTGGGATTGTAGATCAGCGTACCGATCACGTC
>JBKQMH010000111.1:0-5016 GCA_052146795.1 Verrucomicrobiia bacterium | reverse complement strand
GTGACATGCCTACCCGGTCCCAACCTCACCCGCCTTGGCCGACGACACGGCTACGTCTTCCGCATGTCCGCCAGTCTCACCAGCGCGTACAAAATCGCCGCGCAGAACCCGGCCAGCAGCGCCAACGCGATGAATATCCCGTGGCCGTCTCCCCGCTTGCGGATGTCCAGAAATATCCATACCGCCAACAGAATGTGACACGCAAAGATCGCCAGCAAGCTCGCCTTGGCGATTTTCATCGCGTGCCAGAAGACGCCCTCCATCGCCGGCGACAACATCACCCGCATCGGCGGCCGCAAGTGGGGAGGTAAGGGCATTTGACCAGGCGCCGTCATATGCTCGTGTTGCTCGTTCTCGTCTTCCTCCGCGCCCTGCACCCGCGCCGTTCCCGCCAGCGCCAACCCGGCAACCACCACCGCCAGACACAACCACCATCCGTAGCTCTTCATGTGTAACCTCCAGGTTGCTGGACAGGTTATCGCCACCCATCCCACCCGTCGAGGAGATTGTCCCGCCCCATCCCCCAGCCCCTCCATGCCCCTTGTAGCCACGGTAGCGGAGTTTACCCAGATTCCTACGTCGGGGCCGCCGTGCCGTCCGCCCTGTCTGCCGCAGTCCCGCTGTAGCCGCGCTCGGCGAGCGCGGACCCGCCGCCCCACGCAACCCCGCGCAGTCCTCCAAACCCTCGACGCCGAACGCGCTCTACCACCGCATCGCTCGATTCGAGCTGTGACACGATGGCGCTGGTGTCACACTTATAAAGGCTCGTGTCACACATCAAGTGTGTCATGGCACATTGTCCAAAAAGCTCCGCATCTCAACATCACCAACCGGCCCAATAACTTATATCATGGAACAAGAGTGTGGCACCGGCGATGCTAATTCCCACAGCCAACGCTTCCGGGAGGCCGGAGTGGAGAAGTGAGTGGGGAAGTCACAAACCAGTGGCTAGTTTGCGTGCCGTGACTATATAAACGCCGTGCCCCGTCGTCTGGTCAACTGCGGGACCCTCCGATCATGTAGCCGCGCCTTCGCAGCAGTAAGTCACAACCTGTGACGACATTCACGCAACAAAGGCACAGGCGTTCCGTGCCCGCTGCGAGCGAGCATGGAGACGCGAACACGAGGAGGTAGCAGAAGTGAAGTCCAACCGAGTAGAAGCAGTCGCCGCACCCGAAGCAAAGCCTAAGAAATCAGGGGTGCGCCCCTTCCCGCGTGTTCCATTACAAGATGCGCTGAAGGTTGCAATGGCGATTAAGGAAAAGAACTCGGGAAATCCATGGCCGCCCAGCGAAGTCGCCAAGGCAGTAGGCATGAGCCCGAAGACACCTAACTTCTTCTACCTGATCGCAGGCTCGCGGGACTACGGCTTGACTGAGGGATCAATTCAGGCTCCCCAGATCTCGCTGACCGACCTGGGAAAGGAAGTTGCCTATCCGTCATCTCCCGAAGCAGCACTTGCAGCGAAGCGAAAAGCCTTTCTGAAGGTGGAAGTTTTCCAGAAAGTCCTCGCTCACTATAAGGGCAGCAAATTGCCCGAAATGGAGTACCTCTCCAACACGCTGGAGAGAGAATTCAAGCTGACCAAGGATTTTCACAAGGAATTCGTTGAACTGTTCGACCAGAATTGTCGCTATCTTCAAATCGGGGCTGACATGCCGCCGGATGTGGCTATCCGAACACCAACAAACGGTGACTCTGGGGCAGAGCCCACAGTCACGTTGACCAAACCCAGAGAGGCCGGCGGCAAGCTGTGTTTTGTCATAATCCCGTTCAGGGAGCGCGATGAACAACACGCGACCGGCTTTTTCGAGGAAGTGCTGCGAAGCTTGATCGTCCCGGCGGCGGAGGAGCTGGGGTTCGAGGTGAGGAGCGCAAATCGTCATGGCAGTGACGTGATCCAACAGACCATTATCAACGACCTACTCAACGCCGACATCGTTGTTGCCGATCTCACCGAACACAACCCAAACGTGCTCTTCGAACTCGGCGTTCGCATGGCGATGGATAAGCCGGTCGCCATAGTGCGTGCGAAGGGGACGGGACAAATCTTTGACGTAGACAACATGCTCCGCGTTCTCGACTACAATCCGAACCTCTGGCAGAGCACCGTAGAAACCGACCTGTCCAAGATTAAAGACCACATCAAGGCGACATGGGACAATCGTGACAAGGGCTATTCCTATATGAAACTGCTCAAAGGTGAGGCTCGCGCGCAGGAGGCTGCGGTGACAAATTGACTCCGATGCCGCTAAGGTGATGTCCTACGTGAACAGCGAGTATGACCAATATTGTTAAACACGCTACGGCAATGCTTGCGACGGCAGAGTGGGATGATGCCATCGCCCCGATCCGTCGGCAGGTTTCACGTACGTACCTGGAAAAAACAAAGAAGGCGCTGGAAGCGGGCCTTTTCGACGCTGGCGTAAATTACACCTGGGACCTGGTCGTAAACGATCTGCGCTTGAAGGTCGAAGCTTACGGGATCGACATATTCCTGTCTGTGGAAGACGGCCTGACATACCACGCCACCGGCGCGACCCTCCAAGACAGGTGGCGCGAGATTGGCGACCACAGGCTTTTGGCAGGCTGTTTGAAACTCAACTTGATTTCACGGACAGCATACCGGCATCTCTCTTTTTGGCTGAGCGTCAGAAATCACGAGTCCGCGGCCCATCCAATCGACGAGGAGGAGGAATTGGATTTGCACACCGCCGTCGCGTGTGTTCGAGACGCTGCCCGGTTCGTCCTCTGTCAAGACTTGCCGATGCCTGGTTTCAATCTCAAGAATCTTGCGGATAATCTGAAAACCCGCGATTTGTCGAGAGACGCGGCCGAGATCCACGAACAGGTTAAGAACCTGACTTCCGGCCAGTGCGACAGCGCCGTCGGTATGATGGTGTCCCTCTTTGTAGGCGGCACACCGATGACCAAGAGCAATGTCCTGCTGCTCATCAAACCCGTCTGGCAGCGGGCCTCGGACGAGGTCAAACGGAAAGCCGGAGAGAAATACGCAAAGCTTTCTGCCGAGGGAGAGAGCTCCGCCAAGGCCGAGGTTTTCGCAATCTTGACCGTTGTCGACGGCGTCGGCAATATTCCAACAAGCTTGCGGCGTGCGATGTTTCAAAAGGCGTCGAAGGATCTGATCGACGCTCATTTCAATTGGGACAATTTCGCAAACGAGATTCCACCGGCCCGACAACTTGCGGAACTGGGCGTTGATTGCCCCGACGATGCTCTTGACGTTTTCTGCGCGGCTTTCTTAGTTTCGTTCGTCGGTAATTTCTACGGCCCTTCCATCGGCGCTCAAGCGCATTTGCAATCGCTCAAGCAAAGATTCACCCTACGGCACTGGACTGGCATCATCCAGGCAGCTCGAGAATCGGACGAGGTCCAGTCAGAGATTTTCCATTCCCAGCCGTACAAGCGACTGCAAGTACTCTGCTCGGAAATGCTTCCAACCCTCGTGTCTGCAAAAGATAAGGGAGATTGTGAGTTCATTGTAAGCCATTGTCGATCCGAAGCCCAAGACCGCTTCGCCAGGGAATAGCCCTCAAATCTCCCACCTATTACACCGTGCCTGCTCTCATCATCTGGACATTGAATTTCGGGTCACGTCCAACCATCGTAACAATTTGGCCTTTACGACATCGTATGGGAGGCGCCGGTTTCGGGCTTGACCCTTGACACATGCCGTTATTCACCCCGCTCAGTGCCGCGCGCCATGATGACCTCCCCTACCTCTTCAAACTCACGCTCCGGCGCAGAAACGTCGGCACGTCGAGGTCTTCGCCGTTGTACAGCGTCGGCTCGCTCTTGTCGAACCGGCCGCGATTTCCTGACGTTGGACATCCGCGACCGCAGGCTTGTGTAAAACTGGTCTCCGTTGTCGCGCACGGAACGACTCAGAATCCTATCACGGCCTTCCGCCCATCACCAGTGACAAAATCGCTTTCACCGTGTGCAGGCGGTTTTCGGCCTGGTCGAACACAACGGATTGCGGGCCGTCGATGACCGCGTCCTCGACTTCCGCGCCGCGATCGGCGGGCAACGGGTGCATGTAGATGGCTTCCTTCTTCGCCAGCTTCATCCGCTTCTCGGTGGCCACCCAGTTCTTGTACTTGTTGACGACCTTCATGCCCTCTTCCTTGCGCTTGTCTTCGGGCACACCCTGGTCCGCCAGGTACTGGTGGCACCCCCACGACTTCGGATAACACACCACCGCGTTCTTGAACCCGTCGTCCATGTTGTGGATGATCTCGAACTTGGTCTTGTTCTCCTTCGCAAACTTCTTCGCGGCTTCGACCGTGCGCGGCATCAAATTGAATTCCTTCGGATGCGCCAAGGTCACATCGACCCCGAACCGCGGCAGCAGCCAGATCAATCCCTGCGGCACGCTCAGCGGCCGCGCATACGCCGGCGCATACGTCCACGACACCACAACTTTCAACCCGCGCAGATTGGTGCCGAATTTCTCGCGGATCGTCATCAAGTCCGCAATCGCCTGCAACGGATGATCGACGTCGTCCTGCAAACTCACAATCGGGATCGAGGCGTACTCCGCCACCTCGCGCAGGTACTTGTTGCCGATGCCGTAGAAGCAGTTGCGGATCGCGATGCCATGACCATACCGCGACAACACTTTGCCGGTGTCCTTGGGCGTTTCGCCATGGGAAATCTGCATCTTGTCCGGGGTCAAATCGTGCGCGTGACCGCCGAGTTGCGTCATCGCCGCTTCCGTCGAGTTGCGCGTGCGCGTGCTCTGCTCGAAAAACATCATGAACAACGTCTTGTCCGGCAACAGGCGGTGCGGTTCGCCCAGCGCAAAGCGCTGTTTCAGGTCGCCCGCCACGTCCAGCACGGTTTCCAGTTCTTCCTTCGTCCAGTCCGGCGTCTCAATATAGTCCTTGCCTCGCAACAGCGTCTGCATGATCGATGTGCTCTCCTCGTATGGGTTGATTCAGGCAAGAAATAACATCGCGCCGCACGCGAGGCAACCAGAAACGCGAAGCAGGA
>JBKQMH010000110.1:0-6603 GCA_052146795.1 Verrucomicrobiia bacterium | reverse complement strand
TCTATTTGGTCGGGCCATTCACGGTCAGTGGCATGAGCTGGCACGAGCCTTATATCGCGCTCGGCGTTGTCGGCCTGTGGGGCCTCTATGGGGTGTTCTACTTCATGAAGTCCAGCAAGGCCAGGGGCCGGGAAACGTTGTTGACCAGCAAACCCGCTGTGTCGGCGATAGCGTTGTAGTCGCCCACGGCTTGCCCCGAAAACCATCGGGGCTGATTGGGTCTCGAAACGGTCGCCTCTTTCACGAGAGGCGGCTGTTTCCTTTTACCGCCTCTCATCCGGCTTGCAACCGCCAGCGGTGACGAGTAGCGTGTGCCGCTCGGTATCATGGAACTGATTTACGGAGAACTTTCGTCCGCCGGCACGGTCCGTCCACGGAACGAGGATTACGTTGGCTTCTGGCAGCCGGAGTCGCTCGAGGAAAAGCGCAACCGCGGGGCCATCGCGGCGCTCGCCGATGGCGTCGGCGGCCAGGGGCGCGGCGATGTCGCCAGCCGATTGGCAGTGGAGGTGTCGCTGAAGGTATTCCGCGAAGCGAAGGAAGACCCGTCGCCGCAGCAACTGCTGACGCAAGTGTTCAACGCGGCGAACCTTGCCGTTTTCGACAAGAGCATGGACGACAAGACCGCCAAACGGATGGCCACCACGCTGGCCGTCGCCGTCTTCCGCAACGATCGCGTCACCGTCGGCAATGTCGGCGATACCCGGGTTTATCTCGCGCGCAAAGGAGAGATCAGGCAGGTCTCGACCGACCACTCGTACGTCGCCATGCAGCGCAAGTTCGGCCTCATCAGCGAGGATGAGGCCAAGCGCAGCGGCAATCGTTTCATCCTCACCCGTAGTGTCGGGCAGGAACCCGTGATTCGCGTGGACGTTGAGGACGTAGCCGTTCAGAAGGGCGACCGCATCGTGCTTTGTTCGGACGGGTTGCATTCCTGCGTGGCCGATGGCGAAATCTGCGACATTGTCGGTCGCTACGCGCCGGGACCGGCCTGTCGCCAACTCGTCGCGCTAGCCGAGCAACGGGGGACGGACGACAACGTCTCGGCGCAGGTAGTCCAGATCGAAGAGATCGAGGCGATGGGCTACTACCGCGGCGTCCCGATGTTTCACAAACCCGCGGAGAAGGCTGTTACTGGCGAGGTCGAAGCCGGCCAACTGCTCGACGACCGCTTTTTCATCCATGAGATGATCAGTCGCAGCGGCATGGCCACCATTTACCGCGCCACGGACCGCCAGACCAAGCAAATGGTGGCAGTGAAAGTGCCGTACATGCAGTTCGAGAGTGATCCGGGATTTTTCTCGCGGTTCCTGCGCGAGGAGGAAATCGGCCTCAAGCTCCAACATCCCAACATTCTCAAGTTTTTCCCCGTGGAAACGAAATCGCGTCCGTACATCGTGACCGAATACCTGCGGGGCTACACGCTTGCCCACCTGCTCAACAGCGTCCGTCCGATGCCAGTTTCCGATGCCTTGAAGCTCGCCAGCCACATCTGTGACGCGCTCGCGTATCTGCACGGCGCGGGCGTCGTCCATCGCGACCTGAAACCGCAGAACATCATGATGTGTTACAACGGCACGATCCGGCTCATGGATTTTGGCATCGCCCGCAGCGAAGGACGTCGCATCACCTACACGGGCTTCACCCCGGCCCTCGGCACGCCGGACTACATGGCCCCCGAGCAGGTCAAAGGAAAACGGGGTGATGCCCGCACTGATATCTACAGCCTTGGCGCCATCCTCTATGAGATGTTGACCGGTCATACACCTTTCGAGGGCGAGACCCCGCTCATCGTCATGAACGCCCGCCTCGTTGGCGACCCCGTCGCCCCACGCCAGTTCGAGCCGAATCTCCCGCCCCAGGTCGAGGAAATCGTTCTCCACGCCATGGAACGCGATCCGGCCAACCGCTACCGATCCGCCGCCGAGATGAAAACCGAGGTCGACGACCCGGACAGCGTGGCCGTGACCGGCCGCGCGGAACGGCTCCAGGCACCCACGCCGTGGAAGCGCGGCTGGAGCAAACATCGGAGGACGATTTTGTCCGTCCTGGCGCTCCTTTTGGTGTTCACGTTACTCTTCTTCCTACTGATCTTCCTTCACCCAGGCCATCACCGCTGATCGCAGCGTCGACATTCGACAGAAAGGCCGTGGGCTTCCCCATGCCGTGTTGCGTTTTGACCACGCTGGATAACGGCAGGCTGCAATATAGCAATTTTCGACGGATGGCAAAGCTCGCAAGTGATTGTCACGCAACCAATTATGCCTCCACTGCTGTTGTGTGGCATACACCCTGCAAACACGTTCGGCCATGCGAGGCTTGGATCCAGCAGCAGCGTGGTCGAGGTGCATCCCCATCCCGGCAAATGGCGGTTCACTCACGCTGTCAGCGACATCGGTTTCCCGTGGAAAATCACGGCTCTCGCGTGACACATCCACCAAACTTGCGTGGCGTGGTGATGGAGCGCCAGCGCGAAGTCGTACCAGACCAACATAAACTCAATAAACGGAGGATACGAAGGTGAGGATCAATTACCTGAGAGCCGTATGCATTTGTGCGGCTGCGGCAGTGCTGATGACGAGAGGCGTACCGGCGGCTCGTGCAGACGATGCTCCGGACTACAAGGCAATGTATGACGCGCAAAAGAAAGTGACGGACGACTTGGAAAAGCGGGTCGCCGCATTGGAAGCCGGCACCGGAAATGTCGCTGTCGCCAAATCGGACATCACGCAGAAGTCGCTGGATTTTCTCGGTCAGACCGAGATCAGCGGGTTCCTAGAGGCTTCGTACCTGTATGACTTTAACAACACGAAAGGTACACACACGGTCGTCGGTCGCACGTTTGACACTCATGCCAACCAGTTCGACGTGGACGACTTCAAGTTGGCACTCGAAAAACCCATCTCCGCCAACCCGACCAACTGGGTTGTCGGCTATCGCGCGGACCTGATCTTCGGTGAGGACGCGGCCGTCATCCACTCTTCGGGTTTCAACCTGGGGAATGATGGCGACCTGGAGCAGGCGTTCATCGATGTCAACGTTCCGATTGGCAATGGCCTGAAGGTCATCATCGGCAAGACGGTGACCCTCATGGGCGTGGAAGTCATCGAGCAGGTGTCGAACCCGAACTTCTCGGAAGGCAATCAGTTCCTCTACGTGGAGAATTTCACGCAGACAGGCGTCCAATTGGCCTACCAGTGGAATGATAAGATCGACACCGAATTCGTGGTGTTCAACGGTTGGGACCAATTGCCCGACAACAACTTCGCCCTGTCGTACATGGCCCGCATCGGATACGCGTTCGATTCCAATACCACCTTTGCCGCGCTGGGTTACGGCGGTCCGGAGCAGACAGCGGCTTCGCTGCCCGGCGGTACCACCGGCTCGAGCGCCAATTGGCGCGACGGGGTCGATTTGGTCGCCACCCGCAAGATCACCGACAAGTTCAGCACCGATTTGCAGTTCGACTACGGTCATGAACAAAGCGCCTTCCTCTCCGATGGCACAACGCAGGCCGATGCGGAATGGTATGCCGTCGGCGCTTGGTTGATCTACGACTTCACGGACAAAATCGAACTCGCGTTCCGTCAGGATTACCTCAAGGACAGGGAGGGCTCGCGAGTGGCAGCCGTATTTGGCACGACTGACCCGCTGCCAGTGGGTGTCACTCCCGAACTTTATAGCTCAACGGTAACTCTGAACCTGAAACCGGTGAATAACTTCCAGTTCCGTCCAGAATTCCGCTGGGACCACTCTGACAAGGATCTCTACAACGGCGTACACGACCAGTTTACGCTTGGCGTGGGCGTAGCGTATCTGTATTGATGTGCGCGAACGGAATTAGCGAAGGGTATGCGGCTTAAGAGCGATGTCAGCAACAAAACCTTGGCCATTGTGGCCCTGGCTGTGGCGCTCTCCGGTGTCCTGCCAGGGCCGCTCGCTCGCGCCGCCGACGTTTCTCCACCACCGCTGCCAACCCAATCGACAACCGCCGCATGGCAATTGCTCGCCGGGGCTTTGATCTGGCTCATGCCGGCCGGTCTGGCGATGCTGGCCGCTGGCCTCACCCGGGCCAAGAATGCCTCACATACGACCTTCATGACGTTTTTCGGGTGCGCCATTGCCGTGGTCGCCTTCTGGGCCGGAGGCTTCGCCGTTGCCCATGGCGGAAGCGGCTTCTTTCTCAATCATTCGGACACCGGCTCGGGCAGTTTTTTATCGTTCTTTTGGCAGGCTTCAACCTTGTGCGTGGCCGTCAGTATTCCGGTGGGAGCCCTGGCCGAACGATGGAGCCTCAAGAATTTCTATGTTTCGGCATTGTTTGTCTCTTTGGTGCTGTTTCCGTTCTTCGCCTGTTGGACGTGGGGCGGAGGATGGTTGGCGCGGCTGGGCTTTGTGGATCTTGCAGGCTCCGGCGTTGTCCACGCCCTGGCCGGTCTCTTTGCGCTCGCGGGGGCATTGATCTTGGGCCCGCGCATCGGCCGCTACAACCGTGACGGCGGGGTGATCCCGATACCCGCACACAACATCCCGTTGACGCTCCTCGGATCATTCTTGCTCGTCGTCGGTTGGTTGGGATTCAACATGGTGGGAGCGCCGGAGTCGGCCGCGGCAATTGCCACCGTCACTATCCTCGCGGGTGCCAGTGGCGGCATCACCGCCGCGACGTTTATGATCATGACCACCCGCAAACCCGACCCCACGATTACCATCAATGGATTGCTCGCAGGATTGGTAGCCAGTTCGGCCGGAGCAGCCTGCATCAGCCCGGTCGCCGCCGTGATCATCAGCGTCATCGCCAGTTTGTTGGCTTGCGTCTCCGTCCAGGTCCTCGACAAGAGGCGCATCGATGATCCCGTCGGCGCAATCTCCGTGCATGGGGTCGGCGGACTGTGGGGCGTGCTGGCCGTGGGCATTTTTGCCGGTGGCAACTCGGTGCACGGTTGCCTGCACGGCGGCTGGGGCCAACTCGGCGCGCAAATCCTCGGCACCTTGGTTCTCGTCTTGTGGGCCGGCGGCGTCTCCTGGATCTTCCTGAAAACACTCGACTGGTTCATTCCGATGCGCGTCCTGCCGGAAGTTGAACTGGAAGGCCTGGACATTTCTGAGACCGGACTGGTCGGTTACCCGGATTTCCAAATCACCAGTCCACATACCAGCGGATTCTCCTCCAGCCTGTCGCGGCTGGCTTCCCGAAAAGAATACGAACATAAGAAAAATTGAGGCCATCAGCAAATCGCCAAGCTGATAGACACGCAACGCGCGCCAAGAGTTTGGGTTCGCCTCGCAATTTCCGCCTTTCACGCGGCCCATGGTCTTGGTTGCGAGCACCATGGCAGACGCCCCTATTCCCTCTTCAACGCCTTCACCGGATCGACATTCGCGGCACGGTTGGCGGGCAGCAGGCCGGCCAGCAACGACACTACCGCCGCGCCGACGATCAGCATCAAGCAAAACCTCAGGTTGACGGAGAAAATCGAGTCGGGGATCAGCAGCGCTTCTTCGGGATCGAACACCGACCGCCGCGCGAACCCGATCACCCAATGGCTGATGCCGATGGCCAGCACCCAACCCAACACCATCCCGACGATTGTCCCCAGCACGCCCTGCAACATCGCTTCACCCAGGAACAACCGGCGGATGTCCCGTTTCGTTGCCCCGAGCGCGCGAAACAGTCCAATATCCACGCGGCTGTCGGACACCGTTTTCGACGTGGTGCTCCACACCAACGCGCACGCCAGCCCCAGGATCAGTCCGCCCAGCGCGAACGCGACCTGCTTGACCACGCGCACCGTGCTGTCGAACGCCTCTGCCTGGTTCTCGAACGTCCGCGCCCGCGTCGCCACCGTAAACCCCATGTCTTCAATCCGCTTCGCAATCGCCTCAATATCCGCGCCGTGCTTCACCAACACCAGACCCTCCGTGTATTCGCCCGGCTTGGGCTCGCGCCGACCCTGCTCCCCGTAAACCACCTCGTCCGCCGCCCGCGGCGGATTCCGTGCCGCCAACCGATTCCGCTGGTCGATCCATTTCTCGCACAACACCGCCTCATCAAACGGTATCAACACCTTGTTGCCAGGGCAAAAACCAACCACCCGCCCCTTCAAGTTGAGCGTGGTGTTGAAAATGGTCATGTCGTAGATCCCGCGGTAGCTGCGCTCTAACGAATCGCGTTGCGACGTGACCTCGTCGTCGCCCACGGGTTTGTATTCGCGTTTCGCGTAATCGTAATTGAACCGTGCCACCCGCGCGTAGTTGTCGCCGAGCACGATGGTCACGTCCCGCCCGAGCCACGTCTTCTCGCCGTTCGGGTCATCCTCTAGTTTGCCGCGCTTGTCGTCGAACCGCAGCTTCACCTCGCGTTCCCCAACCACCAACGGGATGGCATTGGTCACGCCCGACACCAATGCGCGGTCGGTCACGTACCGCAACAGCAGCGCTTCCGGCACGCCCTGGAGTTCGGCAATGCCCCGCGGCCGTTTGTCGAGCGAACTGACGCTCACCGGTTGCACCGCCACGGGCCGGTCCGCCGCTTCCACGCCCGACCAATCCCGAATCTCGTCGAACACCGACTCCGTCAAGAACTGCATCCGTTTCTTCGCC
>JBKQMH010000109.1:0-8007 GCA_052146795.1 Verrucomicrobiia bacterium | reverse complement strand
CTGCTCCAACGAAACGACCACAAACAACGACTCTTGCCGATCAATCTGTCCACGCATGCCAAACCCTCCCTGTTCGCCACGTAGTATAACCGGCCCGTCAACCCGACTTCTTTAGTACCCTGCTAGTGTTGTAATACCACTGGTAGCTCAAGGGCTCGGAGCCGCCGGCTTCCACGGTAAAGGTCGCAGTGTCTCCCGGCAAAACGGTCGTGTCTTGTGGCTGCGTGATAATGGAGGGCATATCCGGGGTGCTCACAGACAACTGCGCCACTGAACTAGTGACCACGCCGTACGTATTGGACACAACAACAGAGTATCCGCCGGCATCCGTCAATTGCGCGTTTGTGATCGTGATCGACGAACTGGTGGCATTGGTCAGAAGCGAGTTGGTGTTGTAATACCACTGATAGAAGATCGGCAACGTTCCACTGGCCAACACGCTGAACGAGGCCGTTTGGCTCACGAAGACTTGTTGGCCCTGCACATCTTCCGTGATCGACGGAGCCGTGGCCCCGGGGATGTATTCCACTTTAACTTCCTGGAAGATCGTAGTGGTTGCCGCCTCACTCGCCTCTTGTGGACGGATGCCGATTCCGTCAAAATTGAAATTGGTGGCATTGTTGTCGGTCACGGAAGTCAACAGTTGCGCGCCGTTGGTTGCGTTCAACCAGGAAACCGAGATTGCCATCGTATTGGTGGGGGTTCGCTGGAAGGCGTACTGCAACGTGTACGAAGTGCCACTGGCGAATCCGCCAAAGTTATTCGTATTGCCGGGACCGGTCCCCAAGGACGTATAGTCACCCGAGCTTCCCAACAAAGAACTGTCTGCCACGTTCGAGCGGACACGGATGTCCATCGGGGAGGTGCCGTTAAAAGCCGTTCCCATGTTCTGGAACAGCGCGTATCCTTGGACCCCAGCACCCTGAGAACCGTTGCTGCTGAAGTCCGCGCTGACCCCGTTGGAGCCAAATTCATAGATCCCCAGCCGAAATCCTTCGGACGAATTCTCGGCAGCCACACTGTTGAAGGTAAATGTAATCGTCGTCAGAAGAGTGTCCCCGACCCCGAGCTGGACAGGGCTGGCGGCATTGGTCGTGAAATACGAGACTGCCAGGATGGCACTGCTGCCGAGCGTAAGTGTCATGGAACCTGTCGTGGCGGTCAGCGCCGAACCGCTCGAGGCATACCACGCAGCGTTCGTTGGCAGACTGGTGTTGTTGCGGTTTCCGTCAGCCCACGTATCGTCCAGAATCACAAGGGCATGGCTGGAGATCGCAAGGCCGACCATCGCGGCGATAACGAGAACACTACAAAGAAGATGCTTCATAGAAAACCCTTTTACTGTATGCATACAAGACATACGCGGCGCATTAACTCTATTTCCGTCGTAAGTGACTATACCGCCGATAGTTCTCCACTAAGGCCACCGCAGAGAATGGTGTAGCCCACCGATGCATCACTCATACCTTGATTCCCGCTACAAGTCGATGCTGGAAGCGTAGCAAGGCGTAGCAAGGCCCTTCATTGAGCGAAAACGCTCTCCTACGGGGAAATCCGCTCGATGCCGACGCTTCGACGTAATTGGCCCGGCTCGCCACGCCGTTATTTCTGAGCCGGATCTTTCCAGCCATCCACTTCGGCGTTCTCGGTCAGAAGCGGAGGACCCTCTTTATTGGTCAACTGAACGTTCTTGAACTGAACACCCTTCGCATTCTTGATTCCCAGCCCTGTTGTCGCGGCGCTGATTTGCACATTTTCGAGCACCACATTGGTGATGGGGCTCTCGGGCAAACCCAGAATGGTGCCCGCCCCACGCTTGGTCGTGGCCTGCAGGTTCCTGATCTGAATATTGCGGAAAACGGGAGTCTTTTCACTGACTGCTTGCGCTGTGTCTTTCTCGGGGGCCGAACGCTGCACCGCATCCCCGGCCGAGTTGTACATGTAGTAACACGTGAGCGTGATCGCAGGATCAACGTCCTTCATCGTGATATCACTGTAACTGACGTTCTCCACCACGCCGCCTTTGCCTCGTTGCGACTTGATGCGAATCCCGTTTTCCGTGCCTTCAAACGTACAGTTTCGCACCTGCACGTTGCGTACTCCACCGGACGTTTGGCTGCCAATGGACATCCCATGCCCGTGCAGGAACGTGCAATCGGTCACCGTAATGTTCTCGCAGCCGAATTCTCGTCCTTCCACCTTGCGCCCGGATTTGATCGCGACGTTGTCATCTCCCACGTCAATCCGGCATTTTGTGATCAACACATTCCGGCAGACGGTGGGATCGATGGCGTCGGTATTGGCTGCATGTTCAGGCGCGGTGATCGTCACGTTCGAAATGATCACGCCATCGCAATCCGTAGGAACCAAATGGAATTTGGGAGAGTTTTTGATGGTGATGTTTTCCACCCGCAAGTTCCTGCAACCGGTCAATACGATCAAATTGGGACGCGGCAATGTGTAGCCCGGCTTTTTTCGGCGGGCTTCCTCAGCGGGTCCCCACCATTTGGCGCCCGACCCGTCGATCACTCCCTGCCCGGTGATCGTGATGTCTTGAAGGTTCTTGCCTCCGATGAACGGCACAAACGTGTTCGGCTTCCCGGCGATCTCGAAACCAGCCCGATCGTCGGTCGCCTTGAGCACCGCACCGTCATCTAACTGCACTATCATCTTGGCGCGCAAGGTAATGGGCTGACTGAGATAAGTACCCGAGGGAAACTGCACGGTACCGCCACCGGCGGTGCCACATTCATCGAGCGCTTTCTGGATCGCCGCGGTATCCAGCGTCTTGCCATCCCCTTTGGCGCCGAACTCCCGGACATTAAACACTTTGCTTGACGCGCTGGCCGGCGTGGCGGTATCCGCCGCCCAGCCGCTGATGACGGCCAGACCTGCCCAGGACAGCAGTACGTACAGAACCGGGCGAAACGCATGCCTCCGCCTCATCGAATCGTTCACGGTCTTCATTCTTGATACTGACTCCTTTCACTACAAATGCATTGAATCATTTCTTTACGGCCAACGTTTGTTCCAGCCACGTGATTACCTTTTCCTTGTAGCTTGGGTCGAAATTGTCCCAGTCGGTGATCCGGTGCGGCGCACCTTTGATCGTGACGATGTCGCCCGTGACGCCGTTTTCCTTGAGCTTTGACATGAAGTTGAGGGTTTGGTGGTACAGGACGGTCTTGTCAGCATCGCCCTGGACGAAGAGAAACGGCGGCAGGCCCGGCTTGACGTAGGTGATTGGCGACATTTCCTGCAACAGCGCTCTTGTCGCATCATCCACCGTTTCGCGGCCAAACAGGGCTTGCAACGATTTGCTGAGGTCGCCGCGCCGTTCGGTGTCGGCAACCATATCCGTCGGCGGCGCAAAACCGACCACGGCCTGCACGCGTGTGTCTTCCCCGGCCCGCACGGCAGCCAGACAGGCCAATTGTCCACCGGCCGAGTATCCCATCAGGGCGACACGGTGCGGGTCGCCCTTGTACTCCGTGGCGTGGGCCTTGGCCCAGCGAATGGCCGTCTGCACGTCCTCGAAGCAGGCGGGCCAGCGGTTCGTCGGCGCCATGCGGTAGTTGATCGAGAACCACGCGAACTGCCCCGACGTTGTCAGCGGTTCCAGGATCACGGTTATATCCTTGCGCTTGTCACCACTGGTCCAGCCGCCACCGTGAACCATGACGACCATCGGGAACGGCCCGCTGCCGTCGGGGATATGCGCGTCCAACCGCAGACTTTCACCCGACGCCCGGCCATACTCGATATCCGGTTTGTCTTCAGCGAACACATTACCGACGAACAAGGCGACCAGCGACAGCACCGCTCGAACCGTTGTGATGGAAGCTCCCGTCATGCGACGATTTCTCTTGCACCGAATCAAAACCCTTCCCAGACTGTTTGGGAAGTTGAATCAAAGAGCATTTTCGTGCACCCGATCTTCCTGAGACGAATTGTCCCCGTGGTCGTTATCGACAAGGCGGAAGACGCCGTGCCGCTGGCCGAGGCATTGCTCGCTGGCGGTCTCGACGTGATGGAGGTCACTTTTCGGACCCCCGTGGCCTCAGCGGCGATCCGCAACGTCCGCGAAGCATTCCCCACGATGTTCGTAGGCGCGGGCACGATCCTCGACGAGGACCAACTTCACAGCGCCGTCGATGCGGGCGCGCAATTCGGCATCGCTCCCGGCCTGAACGAGATGATTGTCTCAAAAGCGCTGGCCCTGAAACTGCCGTTCGTCCCCGGCGTGATGACCCCCTCCGATGTCGAACGCGGTCTGACCCTGGGCTGCAAGCTCCAGAAGTTCTTCCCCGCCGAAGCCGCCGGTGGCGTGAAGATGCTCCAGGCGTTCGCGGGCCCGTTCGGGCCAACCGGCGTGAAATTCATTCCTCTGGGCGGCATCAACACCGCCAATGCCCGCAACTATCTGGCGCTGCCGATCGTGGCGGCCATCGGCGGGTCATGGATGGTCGATCGCAAGCTGATTGCGGAGAAAAACTGGAATGCCATCCGCGAGCTGACTGCCGAAGCTGTGCGAATCGCGGCTCCATCTGCCGTTTGAGTGGCAAGAGTTGCCCATGCCCACAACGGGTTTGTTTAACGATGTTGAATGGAACAAGCGAAGACGACAGCCAACCCAGTCCAACCGGCTTTGTGGATTCCATGGTTACCTGACCGGGTAATAGCGGGCCGTCGTCTTGCGCCGTCGTTTGGGTTGCTTTGCCGGGAAGTTCGGGGTAGAAATTCCGCACCATGGCTGTGCAAGAACCGGACGGGCAGACGATGGCATCGGCATCGGGGAAGATTTCGCAATACCGCTTCGCGCGCGCGCGGGCCTCAGCGCAGTAGCCCGGATTGACTGGCGGTTGGCCAAGTGCAGGTTTGTTGGGGAGGATTGTATACGTCCACCTGTAGTCGGCGGAGCACGGCGGCCATGGCCGCGCCCACGTTCGGGAGGAGTTGGTCGATGAAGCAGGGGATGAATAGCGCCACGCGCATCGAACGAAACCTTGCGGACTCGCCGGGCACGAGGCAAGAAGACATTTCACGCAGCTGGCGCGGCGGTTGCGAGGACTTCACACGTAGGACGGAACAGGGATAATATCATGACGAATCTTTTTGACCTGACCAACGAAGTGGCGGTGGTAATTGGAGCCACGGGCGTGCTGGGCGGCGCGATGGCGGAAGGACTTGCCGCCGCCGGCGCCAAGGTGGCCGTGGTCGGCCGCAACGCCGAACGCGGGGAGGCGCGCGTGAGCGCGATCAAGAAAACTGGCGGAACCGCCGGGTTCTTCTCGGCCGACGCGATGAAACACGATGATCTTCGGGCGGCGCACGAACAGATTACCAAATCGCTTGGAGCCCCGGCGATTCTGGTTAACGCTGCCGGCGGCAACGACCTGAAGGCGACGGTGACGGGGGACTTGAAATTCGAGGACATTCCCCGGGCGAATTGGGCCGCGGTCTTTGATCAGAACCTTGTCGGTGGCGCGTTCCTGCCCTGTCAGGAATTCGGTCCGGCGATGGTGAAACGCGGGCGTGGATCGATCATCAACATTGCCAGCGCCTCGGGACACCTGCCCCTGTCGCGCGTGGTCGCCTACTCGGCGGCAAAAGCCGCCGTGCTGAACCTTACCCAGTTTCTTGCGCGCGAATGGGCGAAGAACGGTGTGCGCGTGAACTCGATCACCCCCGGCTTCTTCCCCGCCGAACAGAATCGCGCGTTGTTGTTCAACAAAGATGGAACGCCGACGCCACGGGCCCAGTTGATCTTCGGCCACACACCGATGGGACGGTTCGGCGACGGCCGGGAATTGATCGGCGCAGTCGTGTTTCTCGCGAGCGCGAAGGCGAGCGGCTTCATCACGGGCGCGGATATCCGCGTGGACGGCGGATTCCTCTGCCAGACGATCTAAACTGGTCGCGAATCGTGGATGCGCACGCGCTCGCCGGCATCCGGGTTGATCTAACCGGAGGCGGCTGCGCTCGTCAACCCAGCGGGCGACCAGCGTCTCGTCTGTCGTTAGATGATTCGCGCGCGGGCACGATGCGTGTCCCTGCCGGTGGCGAAGACCGTTAGCGACGGCTGCCGGCTGCGCGCCGGTTGCCCGCGAACGGGCGGAAAATCAAAAACGCGCGGGCGTTCCACCGTCGTGCGGTTGGGGGACCGCGGGCACGGCCTCGACTTCTTCCGCGTCGAGTTCGTAGGAGAGCTTGCCCTCGCTGATTTCCTTCAGCGCGATATCGGAGAAATCCATCCGCGCATCGGTCTGCGTGAGCGGGCGATGCCCCTGGATGAGTTGGCGGACGCGCCGCCGCACCACGTTGATCAGCAGCTCGGGGCCGGGAATGCGCAGTTGCGCCGGCTCCAGATAATTTACCTTGATCCGTAAAGGAACCTTGACTGCAGGGAAAGTCGGTTCCGTCGGCTCCATCGACAACATTATTTTGCTTTCTGCCACGAGCGTTTGGGTGGCCTGATTGACCGCCCCCAACTCATGGCGTGGTTTGAACAGTTAACGAATCGTTCCGGGCTTGGTAGTCCATGCCACCGCCACAGCGCCCCAGTGATGCACTATTCGGTGGTCAGCAACAAGCCCACAACAGGGGCAGAGTAGCCCTGTTTGACAACAAACACAATGGGGTAAACACCGTATGCCGGGTTTGCCGGCGATGAGCCTTGGGGGGCAGAAGTCGGGAGCCGGAATTCAAAATACCGAAGACAGAGGGAGGGGCGGGAGCAGTTATTAACGGCGATCAAATATTGCCATCTTGAGGCCTGACCCGAATTCTTTTCTTCTCAATAATAATAGAGGGGTCAATGGTGGGTTGGAGTGTGGCTACTTCTCAATGGGGCTGTCTAACTGGACGGTACCGATGAGCTTCTCGAGAGACTGATTGACTACATTTGTAAGGTCTGAAAGTGGCGCGTTCGTTAAATGTTTGCCGGCGTTATCAAAGAACTCAATGGCTACCTCAGTCTGCGTCCGCCTAACATAAATGCGGGGCGTTCCTTCCCTGTCCTTGCTGGCAATTCTTATGAGTGGAGGATCAGACCACGTTAGTACCGGTGCCCTTTCAATGTAAACCCTGAAGTTCCAAGCAGCGTTTGTTCCGACTGCGATTGTGCCCCAATCGAAAACGCCGGAAGGAAATGGGTCTGGCATGCTTTGGATGTTTGGAGTCAGCGTTTTACCAGTGTCGTCTGAGACAAGTTTTAGTTTTGACTTAAACGCAGCAAGGACGTACTCCCAGAGGGGAAGTGTTTCTTGGAATTGTTGTCTGCTCTGTTCATCAATACCCAATTGTTCGCGCTGTTGTTTGATTGCCGTCTGGTCACGTTCGTGTTGCACCGCCTCTGCCCATGTCGCAGCCCATGATCTCAAACTGGGCGAGCCATTGCTTGCGACAAGCGTGGGAGGCGGCTCCTGATCTAGTGCGTCGAGCAAAGCAAATGGAGTGGGGCAATTCGTTCCAATTCGGAGGTAAATTTTCTGTTGCCAATGGGTTGAATCGTCGAGGAACGCTTCGAGAATGCGGATGTCGTTGTCGGAGTTCGATGCTGCGGCGAGAGAGCTTGCGGCAAGTGAGGTGACGTTGGTGAGTTGTAGTTTTGTGGTGGCAGTTTCGTCAGTGTCCCTATTGGCTTTGGTAAACTGAGCGATCCCAGTAAGGAGTAGGAGGGCAACTAAACCAGCTGCGAGTTGGCGTTTCCTAGTATCTGGTGTTTGTCCTCTCCAATCCCAGTTCCAGTACGCAAGAGAATTGAGCAAGCGCCGCCAGAGCTTTTCATTAGGGTCTTCGGCCCACAGGTGGTCAAGGATGACATATATGATAAGTGCTAGAGTGGGCAGAAGTGCTCCTATTAAATTCTGCACCAGATCTGTAGTGCTCCCCGCGAATCAAGCGGCGATTTGCTGAGTCTTTTGGGTTGATGGTTTGGGTTCAAAGGACGCTTCGAATTGCTGCGGGGTTCGATACCCGATGGCCGAGTGTGGGTAGTCTTGGTTG
>JBKQMH010000108.1:0-7613 GCA_052146795.1 Verrucomicrobiia bacterium | reverse complement strand
GATCGTGATGCCACTGAACGGATTGAGTGACGGGGAATTCGAAACGATCACCTGTGTCTGGCCATCAAAGGACAGCGCTCCGTTGAACACGCCGCCAGTCCACGAAATTGGATTGCCGCCTGTATCGACAATGGTGCCTGTGTTCGTGTTGCCCGAGGAATCGTAAGCCGTGCTTCCGCTGCCTTCATCAAACGTCCAGTAGCCCAGCAGCCCGGTTTGGCATTGGCCGCCGCCGTCGGGGCACGGCGGGACCTGGAAGGTCAACTGCAGTCCATCGGCAAGGACACCGCTGCTGCACTCAAATTGGGTGAAGTTATTCGTGTCGTTTTGAACGCCGACTGTGGCGATGTCGCCGTTGCCGTTCAGGTTGCCGTAGATGATATCGAAACGTTGCTGGTTCTCGTAGAGTCGCACCTCGAAATTCACCGTCGACGTGGACACGCCGCCGCCATAATACACGGCGCGGAACTCGATGTTGAAAATGCGGTTGGGCGTCACGCCGCTGGTCGAGGTAAAGACGCCGTTGGAGGCGCCATTGACGGTGCCATCGGTCCGCAAGTCCTGCCAGAGCGGGAAGATGCTCTGGTCAAATCCGTAGGCCGGCACACAAACATTCTTGGGGGTGTCATTGCTGCCGGTGAATTGGAGGTTTCCATTGGAGCTCAGCGTCACGTTGGTATAGGTCAGGCCATACAACGGGTAGGCAAAGGGCAGGCCAATCGTGGTGCAGCAGTCGTCGCAGTGATTCCCGGTGTCGGTAACACCCGGCACGATGCTCGCCCCGTTCGTTTGCGTGATGGCGTAGACATTACTCGTTGAGTTTGTGTAAGTAAGTGTAATCAAACCGTCGTTGAAGGTGACCGCCAGACTGAGCGCGATGGGAGCATCGCACACGAACGATGGCGACGTGCTGATCTGGAAGGGAATTGTGTTGGAGGCGGTGGCTGTTGGCACGAGGTCGGGATAGGTCGACGCGGGTTGAAGAATCGTCACGCCGGGCGTGGTGGTGCTCAACGTGGCATTCACGACGGTGGCGGTCCCGTTGCCATAATTCTGGATCGACACATAGAGAAAATCGCACTCATCGGGATCGATCGCCCCATTGCCGTTTCCGCCCGTCACCGTCGTCCCAACGATCGTGAGCAGTGGGTACACATTCACGGACAGTATGGCATTGATTAGGTTGGTTCCCGCGGGTGTACCCCAGCCCGTGCACAAGTCGTAGCCACTAACGGCGGAGAAATTGGCGGGGCTCTCGGGACTCTCGTTATTGCCCGTGGTGATGTCGTGGAAACAATTGCTGTAGTTGGCGCTTTGTCCGATGGTGTACGCGGTGGGATTGAGGAAACCGACAGGCGGCAGGCCGGCGGCGGCGGCTTGTTGATTTACCAACGCCGTGAACGCCGCCCACAGTGGCGCCGCGCAACTGGTGCCGCCCACGTCGTCATAGGCGAAACCGTCGTCAGCAATGACATACACACCGTCCGCAGTCAGAGCCACGTCGGGAATGTTGCGCCAGGTCGTGGAACCATGATTGGCGGTCATGCTCAGGCCTTGCTGCCAAACCGGGATCGGAACATTGGTGCTGATTCCGCCGCCGGTGCCGGTGCCGCCGCCCCAGTTCCAGACGGTTTCCGCAGACCACGCGACACCCGTACTGGTCATGGTCAACGTGGTCCCGCCGACCAGAGTCACATAGGCACTATCCTGATACTGGAAGATACCCGGGTAATACGCATCCTCGTCGCCGCACGCTTGGAAGAACGACTGGCCTTGCGCGCCAAATTGCTGGTAGATCTGGTCGTTTTGCTGGCTCGGGAAAAGGACCCAGGATGAACTGATTTGCTTGGCGAGGTTGTCCGTGGCTATCCGGTTGAGGATATCCACCTCCACCGCCGCATCGTCGGTGGGCCCCTCATAGACAAGGATCTTGGACAAGCCGGGCGCCATCGAGATCGCCATCTCAATGTCCAGGGCCACCTCGACATTGCCGCCATCGCCCACGGTCGGGATTCCGTTGTACCCATCAATCAACACATTGGTCAGCGTGACGCTCGGCAAACGGGCCTGGCTCACGTACTCGGCAATGTCACTGGGGAAGTACCCGTCACACTCGAAGAGCGCCACGGACTGTCCACTGCCAGTTTGCGGGGCGCCCGGCGCGTAGGCGTTCCGGAAATCCTTCCCCCAGTAGTTGCCGTCAGGTCCCGAGCCCGCTGGGGGCGGGTTCAGAATAATCTGCGGACCAAGCCGTTGGCGGTACAGAGGGCGCGGCAGGGCATAATTGTTCAGGCCATTGATCGCCAGGAGGGGTACCGCCAGATCGAGCGAGGGCTCGATATCCGGCGCGTAAAATGTGCGCGCTTCCGTCGGATGCCGGTAAACCAGCATCGTTACATGGAAGGTTCTCTCAATGTCCGCCACCGACCCGACCACATCGAGTAACGTGCGATTGGCGTGCGTACCGGTTACCGTCAGGCCGTTGGCTCTGGCGAAACTGATGACCGTCTGGTAATCCTTTTCCGTTGGCCCGTACCTTTCGGCAAACAGTTCGGGCGTCAGATAGCGATGGTAGGACGGACTGGCTGGGTCGTAAATCTGGTTGAGCAGCGTGCCCAATGCGCCCTGATTGCGCAGCGGCAGTCCAATTGCCAGGTTCAGTCGCGTCGTTGCTGGAAGACGGCCAATCGGTTGCAGATTGAGTTTGGCCACGGCTGCCGGTACGTGGCCAGTCAGTTGCCGTCTCTCGACCGCTTGAGCCGGCGACACCAAGGTCAATGCGAGGGCAGGAACAATAATCCAATATAGGGGAATCGTTCTCACCGGTCAGATCCTTCGGTTAATTGGAAGAATCGCTGCAAGGAAACTCACTGCTCTACACCTGGTTCGCGGACACACGGCAGATAACTCGCAGCAGTGCATTGCGCTCCTCTAGCCTCACACAAGCGCTCTCTCTAGGGCCGTAGATAACAGGCCCCCAACGGGGTGTTAGGTTCCTTAATAACCGTTCGGTTTGCGAACGTCAAGGCGATTCGCAGCGCCGTTGAATGAAGGACACGAAAGATAAGCCCTTACCAGGCTCCTTTCGCTGTGTCGCTGGGGTCACCCATGAGGCGAGTAACCCGACGCGCAATCAAGGCAGCGAAATGTCGATGCGCTAGAACTCCTGTGGCAGGACGGCATTCGGGTCGAGTGGAGCCGTTCCTTTCCCAATCAATATCCCGCGGCTTCTCCCGAAACGGTTTCTCCCGCAGCTTCCTTCATAATCCTCAGGCTGCTCGACGTGCCGACACGGGTCGCGCCGGCCGCAACCATCTTCAGCAGGTCGGCCAGCGAGCGCACGTTGCCCGCCGCTTTCACGCCGAGTCCCTTGTCGCGCACGATCCGGCTCATCAACGACACGTCTTCCACGGTAGCGCCGCCCGAACTAAACCCCGTCGAGGTCTTGACGAAGTCGGCATGGGCTTTCACGGACAATTCGCACGCGCGCGCCTTCTCTTCGTTGGTCAGGAACGACGTCTCCAAAATCACTTTGCTTTTCGCGCTGCCGTCCTGGCAGGCTTCGACCACGGCGCGAATGTCCCGCAACACCAGGTCGTCGTTGCCGCCCTTGAACTCGCCAATATTGATGACCATGTCGATTTCCTTCGCGCCCTCGCGGATGGCGGCGCGAGCTTCCATCGCTTTGGTCTCGGGCGGTTGCGCGCCGAAGGGGAAACCGACGACACAACAAATCTTCACGTTCGAGCCGGCCAGAAGCTCGCGTGCCAATGACACCCATGTCGGATTGATGCACACGGAGTAAAACTTGTGCTGGCGCGCTTCGCGACAGAGTTGCTCAAGGTCAGCGCGGGTGAGATTGGGACGCAGCCCGCTGTGATCGATCAGTTGCGCGATCTCGTACGGAGAAAACTTCGGCTTGGCGACGAGGGCGGTGCCGGGCGGGTTGCCCCCGGCGGCAAGCAGTTCCTGCACGCGTTTGGCGATGCGTTCCAGGTCGGTGGCGGATGCGTTCACTTGTGAGTCCTCAATGGTCGGTCCCTTTACATACAACTGACAGAAGTCATCTTCAGGGAAACGGGATTTCGTTGCAATCACGAAAGAGGACGATCCTCGTGGCCGGCGCGGGCGGATCCACCACCCACTGCCTCGTTTGAACTTCCGACGGCGGCTTATTGGCTGGCTTGCAGTTGCGCCAGCGCCTTCTGCGCCGGTGTGAAATCCGGCTTGATCCGTAGCGCCTGTTCGTAGTGCGCCATCGCCTCTGGCACTCGGCCCACGCGCTCCAGAGCGTTCCCCAGATTGTAGTGCGTCTCGGCGAGATTAGGGTTGATCCGCAGGGCCTGCTCGAAGTGGCTGATCGCCTCCCGCAGCTTGCCTTCCAGAAGTAAAGCATTCCCCAAGTTGTACTGCGCTTCGGCATAATCGGGTTTGATCCGCAGGGCCTGCTCCCATTGGCTGATCGCCTCCTGCACCTTGCCCACACGGACCAAGGCGGATCCCAGGTTATTGTGCGCCTCCAGATAGCCGGGGTTGAGTCGCAACGCCTGCTCGTAGTGGCCGATCGCCTCCTGCACCTTGCCCTCCCGAAGCAAAACGTTGCCCAACTTGCAGTGCGCCTCCGCATAATCAGGGTTGAGCTGCAACGCCCGCTCGAACTGGCCGATTGCCTGCTGTAGTCTGCCCTGTGCCGACAGCACAACACCAAAGTTCCTGTGCGCCTCGGCACACCGCTCAACACTTGCCAACAGGCTAAACGCCACGGAGAAGCCCAGCAGCGCGCCCCAACCGCAGCGTATCGCCCACCGCCAGACGACGAGTCGACGTGCCAGCCCCGAGATCGGCGTCAGTGCACGTTCCAAGCTGAGGATGCCAATCACAGCCAGCAATACCAGCGTTTCCAGGAACTCCACCTCGTAGCGCATGCTCGCAGCGTAAAAGAGACTCAAGGTCAACGTGGTTATCCCCAAAAGCACGGCGACCGCCAACAGGAACCTGCACAGGGTTGAACGGGTCTCGCCCGAGCGATCACGCCACGCCAACGGCACAGCCAGCGCCAGCCATACCAGGGGGATGTTGGTCAAGATGCCAAAGGGATGCTCCACTCGCCCATGGCCAGCCGGCAGGGGTGGCACCGCAATGTCGCGCACGAATGGAAACCGACCGCACCAGCCCGCCAGTCCCAGAAAATAAACCCGAAAGTGGAACCACAGAAAATGTGGACTGAATGGTCGAAGCGTGTTCTGCCGGTCTCCCGACAACGCATAGCGCAAACCGAATTCGAATGGACTATCGAATCGCAACGTGTTGTAAAGCATCAGTCCGACCCCAATGAGCGCGAGGGGACCCATCGCCGCGATGAGCAGGGTCCAAACGCGCTGCCGCTGGATCCACGCTTGGGCCACCGGCACGACCAGGACGACCGCGCCGAACAGCAGGCTGGGCCTGGCCCCCACCGCCAGCCCGTAGGCGACGCTCGCCGCCGCCAGCCACTGCCACCTTCGTTGCGGCTGATGCAACGCGCACCAGACCGCCCCCAGCGCCAGCATGGTAAACGCATACCCGCAACTGATGGACACCTCGTACACATCAGCCCGCGCCAAAAGGAACGGCGTGCCGGTGACCAGGCCGAGGGCCAGTATGCCGGCAGCGACAACCCAAACGCTGGCTTCGGAAAAGTAGCGCCGCCACAACGCACACAGCAGCGCGACGCTGACCAGGAAACCGACAACGCAAGAAAAAAGCACAGCGTTCTTTTGAATCAGAAAATGGCCGGTCAATGCCACAGACGGCCAGAAAAGCACCAAGGCGGGTGTGACTCCATAATAGAGGTACAGCTTGCCCCTGTAATAACTCATGTCCAACACCGGATACGGAGCATGGGCATCGGGATCGTAGGGGTCGGCGAGTTGCGCGAGCCCGGAAGGCACGTCGGCTTTCAAATTGAGCTGGCCGGCGCGGAAACCCCGCACGAGTAAATTGTAGTACTCGTACGCAGGATCCAGTTTCGACGGGACAGAGTAGCCCGACTGGCCCGTGTACGCATAAACCCCGACGACCAGCGCACACATCGTGGCCAGGACGCCGCGCTGCATCCATCGGGACTTTCCTCCGGTCACGTCCGCCTCTCTGCAACCTAACTTGCTGTCAATCATCTTTGGACTATGGCCCACACTTCTGCAGTTATCGTTGGTCGCAAGATAACGCACCGACCCCGTCAGCCGAAGCGGCACTTGATCCTTGAGATGCCAGTCGATTCGCCTCCCAGTGATCAAACTGGGTTCGGATAATAGCCCGGACGTGTTGTTTCTGCAATTTCTCCGTGCTTGGGACGATTTGCGGACCTGGCGGTTTGAACTTCAGACGGCGGCGGCTTATTGGCCGGCTTGCAGTCGCGCAAGCGCCTTCTGCGCTGGTGTGAAATCCGGCTTGATTCGTAGCGCCTGTTCGTACTGTACAATCGCCTCCGGCACCCGGCCCACCTGCGCCAGAGCGTTTCCCAGATTGTTGTGCACATCGGCATCATCGGGGTTGATCCGCAGGGCCTGCTCGTACTGGGCAATCGCCTCCGGCACCTGGCCCAGTTGAACCAGGGCGAGCCCCAAATTGTAGTGTGCCTCGGCACGGTTGGAATCGATCCGTAGCGCCCGCTGGTAGTGAGCGATCGCCTCCTGGAGTTTGCCCAGCCGGGCCAACCCCAATCCCAGATCGCTCTCCGCCGCAGCCGAATCAGGGTTGATTCGCAAGACCTCCTCATATTCCGCGATGGCATCGCTGACGCGGTCCTCTTGCAACAGGAAATTCCCCAGGTTATTGTGGGCCTCCGCGAAATTGGGGTTAATCCTCACGGCCTCTTGATAATGGCTGATTGCCTCGCGAATGTTACCCAGTTGTCGAAGAGCATTTCCCAGGTTGTAGTGCGTCTTGGCGTTATCGGGATCGATCTGTAGCGCTTGCTGATACTGCGCAATCGCCTCCGGCAGCCTCCTCAGTTGCACCAGGGCAACACCCAGGCTCTCGTGCGCCTCAGCGTAATCCGGATTAATCCGCAGCGCCTGCTGGTAGTGGTCGATGGCGTCCACCACCTTGCCCGTTTCCGCCAAAGCGATCCCGAGGGTGTAATGCGCCTCGGCGAAATCGGGCTTGATCCGTAGCGCCTGCTCGTCGTGCCTGATCGCCTCCTGCATCCGGCCGCGTTGTGCCAACGCGACTCCCAAATTGTGGTGCGCCGCGGCGTAGTCCGGCTTGATCCGTAGCGCCTGCTCGTAGTGCGTGATCGCCTCCGGCAGCCGGCCCGATCGCATCAAGGCAATCCCCAGGTTGTTGTGCGCCTGCCAGGCACCAGGATTCTTTGCCACGTTGTCCCGCCAAAGTGTTTCTTCGCCAGCATACACACCGCTGCGTCTCCACGTGGCGGCTCCCAGCACCAGCAATACCGCCACGCAAGCCACGATTCCGGCATACCGACCTGATTTGCCCAGTCGGCGGCAAATCCATTCGCCGGCGGCGACCGCCAGGGCGATGGCGCCAATGATGGAGTAGTATTGCCAGTGATCGGCGACCAACGAGAAGCGATAGAAACTTTGTTCGAAGAACCCCAACACCGGGAAAAG
>JBKQMH010000107.1:0-7235 GCA_052146795.1 Verrucomicrobiia bacterium | reverse complement strand
AACGCCTTTTTCTCCTCGCTCATGCTCTCGTGTCCCGACCACGGCTCGGGAATCATCATCATCATGGCGTGCGGAAGCGAGCGGCCACCCAGCACGAGGAACTCGAGGCAATTGTCGAACATGGCTGAGTCGCTGCCGTCCTCGTTGATAATCGGCAGCAACTTCTTGATGTCGTCGCCGAACAGGTCCGATTTCAACAACGATTCGCGCGCGTGCATCCAGTTGATGTTGCCACGCAACGTGTTGATCTCACCGTTGTGCGCGACATAGCGGTAGGGGTGCGCGCGCTCCCAACTCGGGAACGTGTTGGTGCTGAAGCGCGAGTGCACCAGCGCCAGCGCGGATTCGACCGCGGGATCGCCCAGGTCGGGAAAGAATGGGACAACCTGCTCCGGCATAAGCATTCCCTTGTAAATGACCGTCTTGTAGGAAAGGCTCGAAATGTAAAACCGGTTGCCGCCCTTGATGCCGGCGTAACGGATACCGCGTTCCGCCAGCTTGCGAACGACGTAGAGCTTGCGCTCAAACGCCATGTCGTCTTTGATCTTCGCATCACGTGCTATAAACACCTGGCGGACAATCGGTTCGGTCGCGCGAGCCGTCTCGCCGAGAGAGATGTTGGAAGTGGGGACGGTGCGCCAACCGAGCAGCCGATGCCCTTCGTTTTCGATAATTTCTTCAAAGAGTTTCTCGCACTTGTACCGTTCCGATGCATCTGGCGGCAGGTAGACCATGCCGACGCCATACTCGCCGTACGAGGGCAACGCGATCTTTTCCTTCGCGCACACCTTTTTGAAGAACTCGTGCGGGACTTGCATCAAAACCCCGGCGCCATCGCCCGTGTTCGCCTCACAGCCACACGCCCCGCGGTGGCTCAGATTCACGAGGACCGTGAGCGCCTGGCGGACGATCTCATGTGATTTGCGGCCCTTGATGTTGACGACGAAGCCGACGCCGCAGGAGTCATGTTCGAACCGTGGGTCGTACAGGCCTTGTTTCTCCGGCCAACCATACGGTGTGAATGTGCTCCTGTTGCTCATTGCGTGCTTTCTTCCAACTCGCCCTTGGTCCCGATTATATGGCAAGTTTGCTTCACGCTTTCAACGTCATTGTCCATCTTGGCGGCAAATTCCTTCGAATCGCTGTCCCATCAGTGCCCCTTGAGAATCCGTGCCGCCTTTTTGGGGTTGTCCACCCGGAGGATCATCGCTCCCGTCAGGGCATTCGTCGGCGTAGCGCTGTAGGCGTATTCGATATTCACTTTGTTCTTGGCCAGTTTGGCGGCGATGTCGGCCAGTTCCCCTGGCTTGTTCCGCCCCTCCAGCATCAGCACGTCCCGCTCGATGACAAGGACACCGTGCTCGCCGAGAAGGTGCAGGGCTTTGTGGGAGTCATTGACGACCATGCGCACCACCGCGTGATCCACCGCATCTGAAACCGAAATTGCGTAGATATTGATTTTTGCCACAGCCAGCGCTTCACAAACTTTCGACAACGTGCCCGGTTTGTTCTCCAGAAACAATGCGAGTTGCCTGACGATTTTCATGACGCACCCTCCGTATTTCGTACGCTCTCGACGAGCGATAATTACACCTCATGCCTTGTGAACTTCGGTGCAACATTTGGGATTTTCTCGCCGTTCTTACAGCACTGAATTATTCACAAACGACATTTTTATGTTGAATTCTAGTCAGAAAGTAGCAAAACTGTGAACGAAAACAAGCGAAATCTTTAGTTTCCTTGAACTGCCGACGAGAGTCCCGTTATGCGCACATTTGACGATCAGGAGCGCGCCATCCTCAAGGCGCTCATCCGCGACCCGCGCCAGAGTGATAATTACATCAGCAAAGTCACCGGCGTTCCGACCCCGACCGTGCGCCGCAAACGCAAGCGGCTTGAAGACGAAGGTCTGCTCAACTACTTCGCGGCCATTGACATGCAGGAAACGGGCACGGGCAACTTCGGCGCGCGACACCTGTACATCATCAAATTCCGCATCGGCGTCACCACCAGGCAAATCGTTGATGAAATCAAGAGCGAGCCGAACGTGCGTTCCGTTTTCACCGACCTCATCTACGAATCGCACATCGCCGAGATGGATGGACGCGTCGCGCTGGTCATGATCATCGAAGGCAAGAACGACGCCGACATTATCGAGAACGTCCAGGGCAAGATCGTTCCCTCGCTCCGCAAGAACCATGGGCCCGACTCGATCGAAGAGATTTCCACCCTGCGCCTGCTCAGCCCCATCCGCGTATTCCACAACTACGTGCCGCTGGTCAACATGGACAAGGGCGTGTTGCGCGGCGACTGGACGGACGACGCGATTTTCGTGGGATAGAGTTTCCACGGCATTCGTGAAATCGCTCCGGGTTGCACAAAGTGCTTCGTGGCCGGGTCGCTCGATTGTAAACTTACGGGCACATGAGCGAGACGAAAGTCGTCTTCTGGGACGTGTACAGCACACTGGTCATCGCGCGTCGCGGTGATCTGGACTCGCTGCTCAAACGCGAAACCGAATTGCGGATGGCGTTCGACCGGACGGTAAGAAATTTCAGCCTCCACGCGGCTCCCGCTCGGTTGCACGAATTGTTCCTGCGTGGTATCCAGGCCGAGCGCGAGATGCGGAGAGCGGAAGGCGTCGCGCATCCCGAAGTGCGTGTGGACGAAATCTGGTTCAAGCTGCTCGAAAAATTCCAGTCCGACGAGCCGCCCACGCTGAGCTTCGCCCGCGAGGTATCGCTGTTCTTCGAACGCCAGGCCAACCCGAAGGAGCTCCAATTCCGCGCGTTCGACGTGTTGACGACGCTCCAGAAGCGCGGCGTGCTGCACGGGATCATCTCCAACGGGCAATTCTACACGCCCATCGAATTGTCGGACCTGTTGGACGAAGAGAGTCACGGGGCGATTCGCACGTATGAATCCCTGTTCGATATGCGACTGGTATTCTTCTCGTTCGAACTCGGCGTGGCGAAGCCTGATCCAACGGCTTTCCGTCGCGCGGTGGAGGTTCTGACGAAGGACAACATCATGCCCGACGACTGCGTGTTCGTTGGCAATTCGCTGACCAACGACGTGGCGCCGGCGCAACATATGGGGTTCCGCACGGTTCTGTTCGCGCCCGAGGCCGTCCCCGAGTGCGCCATCAAGCCCGATCTGGTAATCCACAACCTCGGTCAGTTGCTGGAATGGGTGTGAGACTCGCGATCCTGCATTATCACTTGCGGCCGGGCGGCGTCACGACCGTTATCCGCAACGCACAACGCGCCCTCGCCGCTGAATTCGATGTGACCGTGCTGGCGGATTTCGGATACGACGAACGTCCCGCGCGAAGCCAGGCTGAATTTCTCGTCGCGGCGAACCTGTTGGCCAATCAACTTCACGAACGGCTGCGGGGCGTGGATGTCTTGCACACGCACAACATCGGGCTCGGCAAGCACCCGCGGCTGACGCACGCGGTCAGGTTGCTGGCTCGTCGGAGCCGGATCACAATCATCAATCAGGTCCACGATTTTCCCGAGGACAATCGGCCTGCGCAGTTGCGCGCACTGCGTTATTGCACGGGCCAACGTGACGACGCATTCTGGCGCAGGATGTGTTATTACGACGCGCCGAACGTGGGGTGGGCGACGTTGACCACTCACGATGCGGCAAAACTCGCGGCCCGTGGCGTTCCGTCACAGAAGATTCACGTTCTGCCCAACCCCGTGGACGACGAGTTTTTTACCCAGCCGCCGCCACCGCGCGCCGAATTGGACGAGGTGAGGAAGAAACTTGCGGCATTCGCCCGCGCCCATCGTTTCTCCTTCGACCCGGGGAAGAAGATTCTCTTCTCGCCGATAAAGGTGATGGTTCGCAAGAACAACGAGGAAGCGGTCGAACTGGTCAAACATCTCAGGAAATATCAACTGGTCATCTCGCTCGACGCATCCTCCGCCTCCGACCGCGCGTATGGCGAGCAGTTGAAGAAACGGATTCACAGGAAGAAGTTGCCAGTGGTGATCGGTTTCGGGGCCGAACTGGACAGTCCGTTACCCCTCTTTCATCTTGCTCACGCGATTCTGAC
This sequence comes from Verrucomicrobiia bacterium, assembly GCA_052146795.1. Taxonomy (GTDB): domain Bacteria; phylum Verrucomicrobiota; class Verrucomicrobiia; order Palsa-1439; family Palsa-1439; genus Palsa-1439. Next base: position 3,169 of record JBKQMH010000107.1, on the reverse strand, counting down.
GACATCAAAGGCGGAGGGATTCGGGTACACGTTTGTCGAAGGCTGGTTGTGCGGAAAGCCGGTGATTGGCCGCGACATTCCCGAGGTCACACGGGATTTCGTCGCGGCGGGAATGAAGCTGCACCATCTCTACCGCGACCTTGATAACGAGGCAGTGCGACGCGTTGGGACGTTCCTCGCCCGCCCACCGCGCAAACTCATTGAGCACAATCGGCAGGTTGTGTTAAAGAAGTATTCCCTCGGCGCCTATGCCCGTCGATATCGGAAACTATTGGCTTCTGTTCGCAGATAAATCGCACTGCGTTCACCGTGAAGACGCGGAGTTCATGAAGAAAAGCCGGCTACGCAGCCTCTCCCGGCGGTGTCTGTTGGGCGGATTCGATGAGGTTGTGGAGGTGTCGGCGGAGGACGGCAAGGGAGAAGTGTTGTTTGGCGATGGCGAAATTGCGGTCGGCCATGTGCTTGCGCAGTTCGGGATCGTTGAGCACGTGGCGGACTTTTTCCACCACGTCGTCGGAGATGTATCCCTCCATGGTGACCGTCTCGAACCCAAGCGGTTCGATGTCCAGCATATACACCGAATAGCGGTTGACGACAATCGGCTTGCGGAAATAGATCGCTTCGAGGAAGGCGTTACCAAATCCCTCATAAATGCTGGGATACGTGATGAGGTCGGCGTGCGGATAGATGTCCCAGAGCGAAAAAATCTTCTGGCCTTTATCGTCGAACTTGCGGGTCTCGCTGAAGCGATTCGCGACAAACCGGATGTCCACGCTCTCGGAATGAGCGAGGTCCCGCAACCAGTGATAGTAGTCGAGTCCTTCGTCGCCCGCGCTGTGCGACACGACGAGTTTGGCCCGCGGCTCTTTCAGCCGCCGCACCAACTCGATGGCGTGCTCGACGCCCTTGCGTGAGACCAGTCGCGTGGGTTGGAGGATGAGGATGTCGTCGGGCGAGAGGCCGATCTGCTCGCGCAGGTCGCGGGCATATTCGTCCACTGCGGGCGGTTCGGTATCGAAATCGAAGACGTTCGGGATGAGCGACGCGGCGATGCCCTTGCGTTGCGCCAGTTCGCGAAGCGCCGGTGTGTTGATGACCACGTGTTTGATGCTCGGCAGGCTCGGTGGAAACGAGGCGTCGAGGATGTCCTGCACCGCGTTGACCATGAACCGTTGCCGTTCCCAGTAGAAATCATGATGATGGGCGATGGCGTGGATACCCGTCTCGGCGATAAACTCGGTCAGCGCCATGCCCAGGGGCAGGTTCATCGGAATCGTGACGGCGTTCTGCGGGATGAGCATGTCGATGGAGAATCGCTTCACGAACTCGGCGACGCCGGCCTTCAGGCGCCGGCGCAGGTCGTGGAGTTGATCGGTTGTCACAGGTGTGCGCGTATGGGTCCCAAAACACTTCTGCTGGAGCGCGACAATTTCGGGGTGCGCAAAATGCGCTTCGGGCACAATGGAGCCCGGCTGGATTTCCGGGTCGAGCTGGCCGGCGCAGAAGAACGCGTTATGGCCGAGGTCGCGGCAAATGCGCGCCCACTTGATGGTTTCAAGGGTCACGCCATCCGTGCCCGCGAGCCGCGTTGATACAAAACCGATGTTCATCACCGCAGCTACTCTTGCGCGGTTACGGTGTTTGAGTCAAGGGCGAGATTGACCGGAGCAGGGGTGCAACGCGGACTGGACGAGCGACCGCGCTACAGGTATGCTCTCCCGGACGATATGGAAATGGCGACAAACAACATCAAACGCGTTCCACCGGCCGCGGCCACTGCGGTGGCTGTGATCCTGTTGGCCATGGCCGGTTGTTCGAAGAAGGAATCCCAAGAGACGCCGGTGCCACCGCCTTCGGTGACCACGCTCCCGGCGACGCAGCCGCTGCCAGCCTTGCCCCCTCCGGCGACCACGACCGTCGCACCGACCGCATCGGCTTCCGACACGAATCAAGCAGGCGGAGGCGATCAAACGCAGGCGGAGTTGGCCGCGCAAGTGAAACAACTGGAGAACGAATACCAGAATACGCTCGATTTCCAGAAGCGCGTCACCATCATCTACGAACTCAGCTCCAATGATGACGCCACCGATGTCATCGACGCCCTGGCACATCTGTTTCTGAATGAGAAGGACCAGGAACTGAAGATCGAGCTGGTCAACTCATTGACCGATGTCGACGGCCAGAACGACAAGAAATTGGCGATCCTCAGCGCCGCGTTGCGGGCTGATCAACCCAAAGAGGTGCGTCTGGAAGCGATTGATGGAATGGGGGATACGCAAGACAAGCGCGGGATCCAGATTCTGCAAGGGTTTTTGAACGACCCGGACGAGGACGTCAAACAGTCCGCGCAGGACACAATCGAGCAGCTGCAAAACATGCCGGAGCCATCATCACAGCCTGCCCAAGGCCAAATTACGGGGCATGTACTTCCATAAATTGGGCCTCGCCGGACGCATGGCGAGGGGGTAAGATAATCGTTGACGGACGGGCGTGATTCCGCTATTTTTCACGCCCCTTCCCAAGAGGAACGAGGAAACATTCATGTACGCAGTTATACGAACAGGCGCCAAGCAATACCGCGTCCAGCCCGGCGACGTGGTGGAGGTCGAACTCCTCGACGGCGAGAAGGGCAAGGAAATCGCGTTGGAGGACGTTTTGTTGGTGGCGGACGGCGACAAAGTGCAGGTCGGCAAGCCCAACGTCAAAGGCGCGCGCGTGACCGCCGAGGTTGTCGACCCCGATAAGAAGGGGAAGAAGGTCATCGCCTTCAAGTTTCGCCGCCGTGAAGGGTACCACCGCAAGCGGGGTATTCGTGCGCATCATACCGTTTTGAAGATCAAAGAAATCATTGTATAGTAGCACCGTCGTCAGGAGTAACCCGTCATGGCCCATAAAAAAGGACAAGGTAGTTCACGCAATGGACGCGACAGCGTCAGCAAACGACTCGGCGTGAAGCGATTTGGCGGCGAACTCGTCACCGCCGGCAGCATCATCATCCGCCAGCGCGGCGCGCGCTTCGTCGCCGGCACCAACGTCGGCATCGGTCGCGACTGGACTCTCTTTGCCCTGACCGAGGGCCACGTCCGCTTCGACCGCAACGGCCGCCGCGTCAACATCGACCCCGTCGCCGCTTCGGCCGGCAAGTCGTAAGCGAGTCAACTTCTCGGCG
>JBKQMH010000106.1:0-68093 GCA_052146795.1 Verrucomicrobiia bacterium | reverse complement strand
GTATCCGCAGGCGCACATTTCGTGGTTGGTGAACGATACCCTCACGTCGCTGCTTTCACACTGTCCCATCATCAACGAGATTATTCCATTCGAGCGGCGGCGCTTTGGTTCGCTGACACAGTTTCCGCGCTTCGGGAACTTCCTTGCCACGCTCAACGGGCGGCATTTCGATATCGCCATCGACCTGCAAGGGCTGTTGCGCAGTGGAATCATCAGTTGGGCGACGCGGGCGACGCGTCGCATCGGCTTGAGCGACGCCCGCGAAGGCGCGAGATTGTTCTACAACGAGATCGTGAAGGTTCCGCGCGCGCATGCCGTGGATCGGTATCTCCTGGCCGCGCAGCACCTGGGTTGCGATTCCGCTCCCATTGAGTTTCCGCTCGGGGTGTCCGAATCGGTGACATCCGAAGGCCTGATTGCGGTGAACCCGTCGGCGCGTTGGGCGACGAAGCTGTGGGGCAGCGACAAGTTTGCCGAACTCATCCGTCGCCTCCCCGCCGAGCGCGTCGTGTTGACGGGTTCCGCAGCCGAACGCGAGCAAATCGATACGATTGCCCAGGGACGACGCAATCTGGCGGGCCAGACCGACCTCTTCCAACTCGCGGAACTCTATCGGCGTTGTCAGGTCGTCATCACCAACGACAGCGGCCCGATGCACCTCGCGGCAGCGGTGGGCACTCCCGTGGTCGCGATCTTTGGGCCGACCGATCCGGCGCTCACCGGGCCGTACGGCGACCAGCATGTTGTGTTGCGCGCCGGCATCCCCTGTTCCCCATGTTTCAAGGACCACTGCACCAATCGGGTGCGCATGGAGTGCATGAATCTGGTCTCGGTCGAGCAAGTCCTGAAGGCCGCCGAAGGCCTCATCGCGAAGGAGTGAATTGCATTCGCGGCCCGTCACGATTATAAATCGCCCCGAGGGATTCAGTACATGAGCGAATTGGAACAGCAATTGCAGTCCGCCCGCGCCGAGGCCGAAGCCGCGCTCGCCGCGTGCGCCGACCTTCCGGCGCTCGACCAACTCAAAGCCCGGTACCTTGGCCGCAGCGGGGTCGTGTCCGCCGCGCTGGAACAATTGGGCAAACTTCCCAAGGCCGACAAGCCGCGGATTGGCAAGCTGGCCAACGAGGTGAAGACCGCGCTCACTGCGGCCATCGAGGCGAAGCGGGAGGAACTGGAAGCGAAAGCCGTGTCCTCGGGGCCGGCCATTGACGTGACGTTGCCGGGTCGGCACCACCACATCGGCCACCAGCATCCGCTCACGCAGATTTTCGAGCGCACGGTTGAGATTTTCCGCCGTATGGGGTTCGCCGTCGAGGACGGACCCGAAATCGAGGACGAATGGCATTGTTTCGACGCGCTGAACACGCCCGCCAACCATCCCGCGCGCGACATGCAGGACACGCTGTACATCGATGACAAGGCGATGCCGCCCGATCCGAAACTGGGTCGCTATTTACTGCGCACGCACACGTCGCCCGTGCAAATTCGCACGATGCTGAAGCAGAAACCGCCGATTCGGATCGTTGCCCCGGGTCGGGTCTTCCGTCGCGATGAACTGGATGCCACGCACAGCCCGACGTTCCACCAGATCGAAGGATTGTATGTGGATAAGAACGTAACGGTTGCCGACCTCAAAGGCACCGTGGAATTTTTCTTCAAACAACTGCTGTCGCCCGAGACGGAAGTACGGTTCCGACCGCATTTCTTCCCGTACACCGAGCCGAGTTTCGAGATTGATTTATCGACGCCGCAGTTCCGCGCCCGCGGCAAGGAATGGATTGAGATCGCCGGTTGCGGCATGGTTGACCCGAACGTCTTCAAGGCCGTTGGTTACCCCGACGACGAATACACTGGCTGGGCGTTCGGCTTCGGGATCGACCGCCTCGCGATGGTCATGTGGTCCATCAACGACATCCGATTATTCACGGAGAACGACGTGAGGTTTCTGGAGCAGTTTTAGGAATATGTGGATCACTCACCTAGCTTCATAGCATGAAATTCACCTACAACTGGCTGAAACAATACGTCGATGTTGATTGGTCGCCATCGGAATTGGCCGACAAACTGACCTTTGCGGGAATTGAAGTGGAAGACATCGCCACTGTTGGGGGCGGCCTGCTCCAGCAGGTCGTCGTCTGCCAGGTTCTGTCCAGCGACAAGCATCCAAACGCGGACAAGCTTTCGGTATGCCGGGTCAACGATGGCCACGGCGAACGCCAGATCGTGTGCGGTGCGAAGAATTACAAGGTCGGCGACAAAGTGCCGTTGGCGTTGCCCGGCGTAACCATGGCCAACGGGATGACGATCAAGGAGACGAAGTTGCGAGGTGTGGAATCGCAAGGCATGATGTGTTCGGCAGAAGAGTTGGGCCTTCCGAAAGGCGAGGACGGGTTGCTGATTCTGCCTGCCGACACGGTTGTTGGCATCACACTTAGCGATGCCCGTGGCGGCACCGACACGGTGTTTGACATTGAGGTCACGCCAAACCGGCCCGACTGGCTCAGCGTCATCGGCATTGCGCGCGAGATCAGCGCCCTGACCGGGAATCCGGTGAAGCGTCCGGATGTTGTCGTCCATGAATCCGGCGGCGACGTCAGCAAGCTCACTTCGGTCACGATTGAGGCGCCCGACCTGTGCCCGCGCTACACGGCGCGCGTCATCCGCGGCGTGAAGATCGGTCCCAGCCCGGCGTGGTTGAAGCAGCTTCTGGAGAAAGTCGGGTTTCGGCCGGTCAATAACGTGGTGGATGTGACCAACTACGTGCTGCTCGAATGCGGCCATCCGTTGCACGCGTTCGATTATAGCCGGTTGGCGGAGCACCGCATCGTGGTTCGCCGCGCGGCGAAGGGTGAAAAGTTCCTGGCCATCGACGACAGTGCACATGAATTGACCAACGACATGCTGGTGATCGCCGATGCGAACCGCGCCGTGGCGCTGGCGGGCATCATGGGCGGCAAGGAGAGCGAAATTAACGACGGCACGACGGACGTGTTGCTGGAGAGTGCCTGGTTTCTGCCCGCGAACGTTCGCAAGACCTCCAAGCAGTGTGGATTGTCGAGCGATTCGAGTTATCGATTCGAGCGCGGCGCGGACATCGACGGCGTCATCTGGGCGAGCAACCGCGCGGCGCAATTGATCCAGCAATTGGCCGGCGGACAGGTGGCGACCGGGATCATCGACACGCTCGCGAAACCGATCGAGAAACGGCGGGTGCGATGCCGGTATGCCCAGGTGAACCGCCTGCTGGGTGTCGACGTGCCGTCCGAGACGGTGAAGAAGATTTTCACGGGGCTTTCCCTGGCAGTGATTTCGTCGGATGCCCAATCGTGCGAAGCCGAAGTGCCGACGTTCCGCGTGGACCTGGAACGCGAGGTCGACCTGATCGAAGAAGTGTGCCGCATTTACGGCGTCGAGAAGATACCAGCAAAGAGGCTGCCGGCAATTGCCGCGGTGTCCCGGTTCGACGCGAAATGGGACGCACTCGCGAAAGTGCGGCGGGTGTTGACTGCGCTCGGGTTTCACGAGGCACAGAACCAGACACTGGTGGGCGAGGGCGAGTTGAAGCTGCAGAATCCGTTGAGCGCGGATCAACAGGCGTTGCGAGCGAAGCTTGAGCCCGGCTTGTTGGCGAACCTGCGCACGAACGTCTCGCGACACCAGTACGACGTGAAACTGTTTGAAATCGGCCGCGTGTTTCGGGGGGATGGGAAAGAATCGTTGCACGTGGCGCTGGCGGTCACCGGGCGGCGCCAACCGGATTCCTGGGAGACAGGCGCACGGGAAGCCAAGCTGGATTATTATGATGTGAAGGGCGCGCTGGATGAGGTGGGGGACGCATTGGGTGTGGCGCTCACCGCCGAGATTCGACAGATTTCGCCCATTCAGGCAAAAAAGCTTGACCTGCGTGATGCGGTGTATGTCGCGGAACTGGAGTTGGGGTCCTTGCTGGCGGCGCAAACGCATGAAAAGACGTTTCGTGAATTGCCCAAGTTTCCCGCCGTGGTGCGCGATATGGCCCTGGTGGTGGATGACACGGTGTCACATGCCGAGATCGTGGCGGCCATCGATAAGGGTCGAAATAAAGTCTTGGAACGGGTCGAACTTTTTGATATATATATGGGGGGTTCGATACCGACAGGAAAGAAATCAATGGCGTACTCGTTGACGTTCCGCGCGGCGGACAGAACGCTGACGGATGTGGAGGTTAACGGGGCGCATGAACAGTTGAAACGTTCGTTGGTGCAGACGTTGAAGTGTGAGATTCGCGAGAGCTGATGTACATGAGCAGGGTAATTAAGCGACGACCATTAAAAGTGACTGGAATATTCTTGAATTCGATCGGGACAAATGTTACAAGGGAAGCAAGCGGGCGACGGTGGTCGCCGATGTTCTTTGCCAAGGCAAGATTTTCGAAATACCCTGCCATGTTCGTAACAAACGACACTTCTTTGAGCCAACACCGTCATTGACGGAGCTCGGTGTTCGGTTGTGGATTGCATGCCTTCACTGGAAGCATGAAACAGCCGGCAGAGCCCCCTATTAGTAAGGGGTTCAAAGATATCGTTTAGACGGCATTACGGCGGGGTATTTCGTTTTGGTGCCCAGCCTCGCGAGGCGTTCGGGCTCCTGTCGGTCAACGCCACGGATCACACGCGGCTCAGAATCCGGGGCCAGATTGGTGGTCATGACCGAGAACCTATTTTCCAACCAATCCCTGAGACCCGCCGCCACGGCGGAGGCTGGCGACCTCGCCACCGCTCCATTGGCCACGCGAATGCGCCCGCGCACGCTGGAGGAGTTCGTCGGGCAAGGCCACATACTCGGAGAAGGCAAGCTCCTCTGGCGTGCGATCAAAGCCGACCGCATCAGTTCCATCATCCTTTATGGTCCACCGGGGACGGGCAAGACATCGCTTGCCCGGGTCATCGCCAACGCCACCAAAAGCAAGTTCGAGAGCCTGAGCGGCGTGGAATCGAATGTCGCGGACATCCGTCGCGTCATCGCCACCGCCGCCAATCGTCTCGCCAACACGGGTCAACGCACGATCCTGTTCATTGACGAGATTCACCGGTTCAACAAAGCGCAACAGGACGTGTTGCTGCCCGACGTGGAGAACGGGACGATCCGCCTGATCGGTGCGACAACACATAACCCGTCTTTCTATATCAACTCGCCGCTCGTGTCGCGCTCGCAGATTTTCCAACTCAAACCGCTGACACCGGCCGACATCAAGGAATTGATGCGGCGAGCGCTGGCGGACAAGGAGCGCGGCCTCGGCGCCAAGAAAATCAAAGTGGACGCCGGCGCACTGGATTTTCTCGCCACGGCGTGCGATGGCGACGGACGCAAGGCGCTGAACTCGCTGGAAATCGGCGTCCTGACCACCCCGTCGGGACATATCACCAAACAGATTGCCGAGGAATCGATCCAGAAGAAGGCCGTGGTCTACGACGCGGACGAGGACGAGCATTACGACACGATTTCGGCCTTCATCAAGTCGATGCGCGGGAGCGATCCCGACGCCGCGTTGTACTGGCTCGCGAAAATGGTGGTTGCTGGGGAAGACCCCCGGTTCATCGCGCGACGGATCGTGATCCTGGCCGCGGAAGACATCGGCCTGGCGGACCCGCAGGCGCTCGTGCTATCGGTGGCGGCGCATCACGCCGTGGAATTCATTGGCTGGCCCGAAGGCGAGTTGCCGTTGGCGGAAGCGACGGTCTATTGCGCGACGGCGCCGAAATCGAATGCCAGCGCGAAAGGGATCTGGAGCGCGAAAGCTGACGTGGAGCAGGGGCGAACGCTGGAAATCCCCGCGCACCTCAAAGACACACATTACAAGGGCGCGGCGCGGCTTGGCCACGGCGAAGGGTACAAATACGCCCACGATTTCGAAGGACACATTGTCGAACAAGACCACCTGCCCGAGCATCGCAAGTATTACGAGCCGGGCGACCAAGGCTTCGAGATCAAGGTCCGCGAACGAATGGACAAATGGAAGCAACTGCTCAAGAAAAAGTAGCGTTGCGGGAACAGATGCGCGCGCGCCTGGCCGGGCAGGGCGCGGCCGATGTCCGCGCGAAAAGCGCGGCCATCTGGGAGCGGCTCTCGGTCCTGAAAGAATTCGCAATCGCCCCGCGGCTGCTGGTGTACGTATCCACGGGAAACGAAGTGGACACGCAGGGACTGATCCGCCAGTTGCTCGCGATGGGCCGACAGGTATGCGTGCCGCGATTTGAAACGGCGACGCAACACTACGTTGCATCCGAGTTGCATGATTTTGATGCCGAGTTGACGACGGGCAAGTTTGGAATTTTAGAACCGAAACCCGGGGCGATACGACCGGCGGCGCTCGATCAAATTGACGCCGTGCTGGTGCCCGGGTTGGCGTTCGACGAAACGGGAAACCGATTGGGCCGCGGATTGGGTCATTTCGACCGCCTGCTGGGACAAACCAGCGGTGTCAAGATTGCGCTGGTCTTCGATTTCCAGGTATTGGACGAGGTCCCGGCGGAAGCGCACGACGCCCGCATGGACTTCATTGTGACGGAAACACGAGTGGTCAACCCCAGGGGTAACCGACAATGACCTATATCATGATCGGTCTCATCACCCTGGTCGTCGGCGTCGCGGTTGGCTGGTTCCTTTGCCGGGCCAAGGCGAGAGCGGACACCAAAACGGCTGGTGGGATCATTGAGACCGCGCGGAAGGAAGCGGAAGAAACGCTTCGGGATGCGCGGGTAAAAGCGCAGGAAGAAACATTCAAATCACGAGAGCAGTTTGACAAGGAAAGTAAAGATCGACGGCAGGAACTCCAGGAAACGGAAAGGCGGGTCATGCAGCGCGAGTCCAATTTGGATCGCAAGGCTGATTTGCTCGACCGAAAGACGGAGGAGGTTTCCAAGAAGGAAGTGACGGTTGTGGAACGCGAAAAGGAACTCCACAAGATTCAGACCGAGATTGACGACTTGAAAAAGCTGACCCAGCGGGAGCTGGAACGGGTGGCGGGTCTCACCGCCGAGGAAGCCAAGAAGCGATTGCTGATGCAGCTTCAGGAGGACGTACGTGGTGAAGCCGCCGCGATGACCCGACGGATCATCGATGAGGCCAAAGAGCAGGCCGACCGCGAAGCCAAGCGGACCATCACCATTGCCATTGAGCGGTGCGCGTCGAGCTACGTCCAGACGGCGACAAACTGTACGATTGCGCTCCCAAGCGAAGAGATGAAAGGGCGGATCATTGGCCGCGAGGGCCGGAACATTCGCGCCTTTGAAGCTGCCACGGGGATCAACGTGCTCATTGATGACACGCCGCAGGCGGTGGTGCTCAGTGGGTTCGACCCCGTCCGTCGCGAGTTGGCCCGGCAGACGTTGGAACGCCTCATCGCCGATGGCCGGATCAACCCGGCCCGCATTGAGGAGGAGGTCGCGAAGGTCCGTGAAGAACTGGACGGGCTGATCCACAAGGCGGGTGAGGAAGCCGTAATTCGGGTCGGGTTGCAAAAGGTGCATCCCGAAGTGACCCGGTTGCTTGGACGACTTCGATTCCGCCACAGTTTTGCCCAGAACGTGCTGGACCACTCGGTGGAAGTCGCCGAGATTGAGGGCATGATGGCGGCGGAACTCGGTCTCAACCAGCAGATCGCCAAACGTGTGGGCCTGTTCCACGACATCGGCAAGGCGGTGGACCACGAAGTCGAAGGTTCGCATGCCAAGATCGGTGCCGAACTTCTCAGGAAGTACGGCGAGCCGGAGGAGGTGTGGCAGGGGGTGGCTTGTCACCACCACGAAGTTGAGCCGATCACCACGTACGGCGTGCTGGCGAGTGCGGCGGACGCCATTAGCGCGTCGCGACCCGGGGCACGGAGCGAAAGCGTGGATCTGTACCTCCACCGCCTCGAGAAGCTCGAAACCGTCGCCAACGCTTTCCCCGGTGTCGATAAGAGCTACGCGCTTCAGGCGGGACGGGAGATTCGCGTATTTGTGCAGCCGAATAGTGTCACCGACGATGAGGCGGTTCAAATGGCGCGCAACATCAGCAAAAAGATCGAGCAGGAATTGCAGTACCCCGGCCAGATCAAGGTCACCGTGGTTCGTGAAACACGGGCCGTGGAGTACGCGAAATGAGCCAGAAATGACGAAGATCTAATGACTAATGCCTAAGGAATGGGCGAATGACGGACGATGGCAGGAAGTTTGATTTGGAGGAGCGGACAGCGAAATTTGGTGAAGCAGTGATTGTGTTCGCCAAACAACTGCCGAATGGCGCTGTCATGTATCCACTGATCGGTCAGGTCGTGCGGTCGGCAACGAGCGTCGGGGCGAATTACGCGGAAGCGGACGATGCTCAGTCGAAAAAGGAGTTTCTGCAAAAGATCGGCTATTGTCGCAAAGAGGCGCGGGAAACAAAGCACTGGTTGCGAATGATCGCCACTGCCTCGCCTGAAATGAAGGAACCCGCGCGTGCATTATGGCAAGAAGCGAAGGAGTTGCACCTCATCTTTGCAGCCATCTGTCGCGGAAAAAAGGATTAGCAGTCTCACCATGCCAAGCCCACTGGTCAAATGCTACGTCGATGCGGCCATCGCACAATTACGTCGCATTGACATGATGCGGTGGCCGGGCAAGGTGCCTTGCTCGCGCTCTTTTTATCGATCGACGCTGACGGAGCAGGAGGCGCGGCAAGAAGCTATTGGTCGAAGTTGGATAGATTTCGAGAATTCGTGCTTCCCTAGTCATTAGGAATTAGGTTTTAGTCATTACGCATGAAGATCCTGTTCATTGGCGACGTGGTGGGCAAACCCGGGCGACGGGCGGTCGCCACCTTGGTACCGCGCCTGCGAGAGGAACGGGACATCGACTTCGTCATCGCCAACGGCGAAAACAGCGCGCACGGAGCCGGCCTGACGGCATCAACCGTGGATGCGCTCCTCACAAGCGGGGTGGACGTGATCACCTCGGGCGACCACGTGTGGGACCAAAAAGAGGTCTACGAAGTCATTGAGCGCGAACCGCGGTTGCTGCGTCCGTTGAACTTCCCGCCCTCCGCGCCGGGGAAGGGATCGACCGTGGTACGATTGGATGGATTGCCGCCCGTGGGGGTGCTCAACCTGATCGGCCGGGTATTTATGCCGAACACGGATTGTCCGTTTCGCGCCGCCGAAGCCGAGGTCGCGCGGTTGCTCACGCAGACGAAAATCATCATTGTGGACTTGCATGCCGAAGCCACGAGCGAGAAAATTGCCATGGGTCGGTTCCTGGATGGAAAGGTAAGCGCGGTGATTGGAACGCACACACACGTGGCGACGGCCGACGAACACGTCCTGCCCAAGGGCACGGCGTACCTGTCGGACGCCGGAATGTGCGGGCCGCATGATTCGGTGCTCGGACGGGACGTTGGCGCGGTGCTGCAGCGGTTCCTTACCCAGATGCCACAGAAGATGGAGGTGGCGGAGGGTGACGTGGCACTGTGTGGTGCGATTATCGATGTGGACGAGACGACCGGTCGCGCCCGCTCCATCGAACGAATTCGAATCCCCTGTGACGAGAGAGAATAACGCGATGATCTTGCGAGCGCGATACGTATTGCCGATGGACCAGCCGCCGATCGAAGACGGTGCGGTGGCCATCGACGGCGACACGATTGTGGCCGTGGGCAAGACCGCGGACGTGCGGGCGGCGCATACGGGCGACGTTCGCGACCTCGGCGAACGGGTGTTGGCGCCGGGGTTGATCAACGCGCATTGTCATCTCGACTACACCCGGCTCCACGATGAGGTCCAGTGGCGCGGCAGTTTTACCGAGTGGCTGCTACAGTTGGTCGCCGCCAAGCAACTCCACCCCGAAAAGGAGTATCTCGGCGGAATCCAAATGGGCCTGGATATGCTGGCGCGGTCCGGGACGACCACGGTGGTGAACATCGAGTCATTCCCGAGGTTCATCGACCAGATTCCACCGCCACAACTGCGTGTGTGGTGGTGCCTGGAAATGATTGATTTCAATCATCCCGAAGGCGCCCGCGAAGTGGCGGCGCAGGCATTGGAGTTCATCGCGGCCCATTCCAACCCGCGCGGAGGTTTTGGGTTTTCGCCGCATGCGCCCTACACGGCGACCGCGGAGTTATACCGACTCTGCGCTCAATACTCGCGCGGGCGCAACATTCCATTGACGACGCATCTGGCCGAGTCGGAGGAAGAAGACGACATGATTCGGCGCGGCACGGGGCATATGTATGACTATTTTTTGCGCGCGGGGCGCGACATGTCCGACTGCAAACGCGCAAGTCCGACCCAATTGCTGTCCGAGTGCGGCGTGCTGGGCCCCAACTGCCTCGCCGCCCACGCGAATTACCTCACACCGCTGGACGTCACACTGCTCAAGCAGACGGGCACACATGTGGTGCACTGCCCGAAGACGCATCGCTTCTTCGGCCGTGGCAGCCCCCCGCTGGGGACATGGAAAGAGCATCGGATCAATGCCTGCCTCGGTACTGACAGCATGGCCAGCAACGACACGTTGAGCATGCTGGTCGAAATGCAAACGCTCGGGCATATGTTACCGCGGATATCAGCCCAGGAATTGTTGACTCTGGCCACGGTCAACGGGGCCAAGGCGTTGAACCTCCGTGACAAGCTGGGACGAGTTGGCGTCGGCGCCTGGGCCGACCTGATCGCGGCCCCGATGGATGGAGCCGGCGGAGACCCGTACGAGGCAATCGTTTACGCCGACAAGCAAGTGAGTTTCTCCATGGTGGGGGGCGAGGTGGTTTTCGATGATACACGCTAACTCAGCGACCAGATACATCGGTCTCTTGGCGCTGACCAGTTTGTTGGTTTTCACGCGGGTCGCGGTCGCGGGTACGGAGACCAACGCGTCCCTGCGCGCCGACGAACAGGCGGTGATCTTTCTGGAGCGGACGGGCCGGTATGACGAAGCCGAGGCGCGTAGCATACAGATGTTACAGCAGAATCCGAATGATGTGAATGCCAAGCGGTTGCTTGCGGAGGTCGAAGATGCGAAGCACAAGCCCCATCCCTCGACGGCGCTGAGAGAGACTTTGGATGAAATCATCATCCCCGAAGTAAATTTCCGCGAGGTGGGGGTGGCCGACGTTATTGAGTTCCTGCGAACGGAGAGCCAAAAGATCTCAGGCGCAGATTACCCGATCAACTTCGTCTGGCAGGCATCAGCAGAGAGTTTCAAGACCACCAAGGTGACGTTGGATCTTCGCCGTGTCCCACTGGCGGACGTGCTGAAGTATGTGACGGAGAGTGCCGGGCTGCGCTATCGCGTCGATCCGCGTGCCGTGGTGATTTATCAACCGCCGCCCGCCGCGCCGACGGGATCTTCCCCATCGAATGTCAAGACTCCGTGATCAACTCGGCGCCGAGCTGGACAAGACACGCGCGGAAGGATTGTACCGCACCCTGCGGAACGTGACATCCGCGCAAGGCCCGAACATCCAAGTCGATGGCCGCGAGTTCCTGAACTTTTCCAGCAACGATTACCTCGCCCTGGCCAATGACCCGGTATTGAAACAGGCGGGGGTGGATGCGGTGGAGAAGTACGGGGTCGGGGCCGGCGCGTCGCGCCTCGTGTCCGGGAACCTGCAACCCTACGAGGACCTGGAGCGCAGACTCGCGGCGTTCAAGGCAAAAGAGGCCGCACTTGTTTTTAGCAGCGGTTATGCGGCCAATGTGGGCGCCATTACCGCGCTGGTCGGTGAGAAGGATGCGGTCATCCTCGACAAGCTGGATCATGCCAGCATTATTGATGGCGCGCGTCAGAGTGGGGCGACGATTCGCGTCTATCCACACAAGAACCTGAAAAAGCTCGAAGCGATTCTCCAACAGAGCGGCTCGTTTCGACGGACGCTGATTGTGACCGAGACAGTATTTTCCATGGACGGCGATCTGGCACCGCTGGCGGAGATCGTCGAGCTGAAAGAGAGATACGGGGCGTGGCTGATGATTGATGAGGCGCACGCGACCGGATTGTATGCGAGGAATCGCCGTGGCCTCGCCGAGGCCACCGGCGTGGAGGACAAGATCGATATTACTCTCGGGACGCTCAGCAAGGCGCTCGGGTCCCTGGGCGGATTTGTTGTCGGATCGCAGGTATTGATCGACTTCCTGCGAAACCGGGCGCGTAGCCTGATTTATTCGACGGCGTTACCGCCAGCGGTGTGCGCGGCGGCTGCGGCGGCGGTGGATTTTGTGATGAGTGAGCGCGGACAGGAACGTCGCGACCGGCTGTGGCGCAACGTGAGCCTCATGAAGAATGAATTGTCAGCGCTGGGTATCCAAAACGACTCGCGCAGTCCCATCATCCCGGTCATTATCGGTAACGAGGCGGCCACTGTGGAAGCTTCACGGAGGCTGTACGAGCGCGGCATCTTCGTGCCGGCGATTCGTTTTCCAACTGTTCCGAAGGGCAAAGCCCGCCTGCGGGTCACGGTGACCGCGGCGCATGAACAATCCGATGTCGAACAATTCCTGGCGGAGTTCGGTGGACTCACTCGCTGACAAGGACCATCGCTACCTCTGGCATCCGTTCACGCAGATGAAGGACTGGATGGCGGAAGAACCGGTCATCATCGAGTCGGGGCAGGGAGCAATTCTACGGGACGTGAACGGGCGCGAGTACATCGACGCGAATTCCTCGATCTGGACGAATCTCCATGGCCACCAGCACCCGAGGATTACGCAGGCCATCAAGGATCAGCTCGGCAGGATCGCCCATTCTTCATTCCTGGGCTTGTCGAATGGGCCCGCCATTGAACTGGCGGAGAAACTGGTGGCGATTGCGCCGCCCGGGCTGACGCGCGTGTTCTATTCCGACGATGGCTCGACCGCGATGGAGGTGGCCATCAAGATGGCCCTGCAATATTGGCAGCACCGGAAACAGCCGCAGCGCACGAAGTTTGTGGCGTTTGCCGATGCGTATCACGGCGACACGCTCGGCGCGGTCAGCGTGGGTGGGATTGAATTGTTTCACGCGGCGTTCAAGCCGCTATTGTTTGACGTGCTTCGGGTGGGCGATGTATCGAGTTTGGAGAGGATGTTCCACGGGCATAAGGACTCGATTGCGGCGATTGTGATCGAGCCGCTTGTGCAAGGCGCGGCAGGAATGAGACTTTGGAAGCGCGGGTTGCTGGGTGAATTGCGGCGTCTATGCACCGAGCACGGCACGCTGTTGATCGCCGACGAAGTGATGACCGGCTTCGGACGCACGGGAACGATGTTTGCCTGCGAGCAGGAAGGCGTGACGCCCGACCTGATGGCGGTGGCGAAGGGCCTCACCGGTGGTTATCTGCCGCTGGCGGCGACGCTGACGACCGAGGAAATTTTCGACGCATTTCTTGGTGACTACGGCGAGTTCAAGACGTTCTTTCACGGACACAGTTACACCGGCAACCAACTCGGCTGCGCGGCGGCGCTGGCGAATTTGAAGGTGTTCGAAGAAGAGCAAACGTTGAAAGCGCTCCAACCAAAGTGTGAACGACTGCGCGCCGGTTTGGAAGCGATGAGACAACTGCCGCACGTCGGAGATGTGCGGCACATCGGGATGATCGGCGCCATCGAATTGTTTCAAGATGTTGCCGCGAAGAAACCGTTCCCGCTGACCGACAGGATGGGCATCAAGGTGTGCGCGGAGATGCGGCAGCGGGGCGTGCTCACCCGGCCCATTGGCAACACCATCGTCCTGATGCCGCCGTACTGCATTAGTCAGGAGCAGATGGATCGTGTGTTAAGAGTGCTTGCGGAATCAATCCAGTCCGTGCCATAATACACTTAGGTAGTGGGTGGCCGGAAAGGGAAGGCCGTGATTCGTCAACCAGCGGTGGCCGGGCAGTTCTACCCGGCAGATGCGTCGGAGATTGGCGCGGCGCTCGACGCACTGATTCCTTTGGCCGTCCCAAAGCGGAAAGCCATCGCCGTTGTTTGTCCACACGCGGGCTGGATGTATTCCGGCCACACGGCGGGGCTTGTTTATTCCAGCGTGGAAATCCCCGACCGTGTGATACTCGTCGGCCCCAATCATCATAATGCCGGCAGCCACTATGCTGTGTATAGCTCAGGCGCATGGCATACGCCCGTTGGAGATGTGCCGGTGGCCGAGCCGCTGGCGTTGGAGCTTCTCGACAATTGTGAATTACTTGCCGAAGACACCAAGGCTCACGCCCAGGAGCATTCACTGGAAGTGCAATTACCGATGCTGTTGCGGGCGAACGCGAATGTCCACATCGTCCCGCTTCTGATTGGTGGAGGCTGGCCCGAGAGCGGCGGGCGTCGCGAACTCAAAGAAATCGGCCGTGCTGTGGCACAATCTGTAAAGGAGTACGGCAGACCTGTGCTGCTTGTCGCCTCGACCGACCTCAATCACTACGAGGATCAGGAAGCGTCCCACATAAAAGACAAACTTGTTTTGGACGTCATCGTGAAGCTGGATCCCGACGCACTGATGGACCGGGTCATCGACGTCGGTGTTTCCATGTGCGGCGTGGCGGCCACGTATATCGTGCTGTGGGCGGCCAATGGCCTTGGCGCCAAGCATGCCGAACTTCTCGAATACCGCACCAGCGGCGACGTAAGCGGCGATTTCACGCGTGTGGTGGGTTATGGCGGGGTGGTCATCGAGTAGCCGGGGCAGGTTTGACAGCGTGGCGGGAGCTTGGTACAGTTAGTGTGCAGTTTGGTGGTGACGAAAATGATTACACTTACGGAAAATGCCACGAAGCATATCAAGACATTGCTCGCTGATCCGGGCACGCAGGGGAAGCCATTGCGCGTGTACATCGAGACGGGCGGTTGTTCGGGCATGGAATACGGTATGGCGTTCGATGACAAAAAGCCCGATGACGAAGTGATCGCGCAGGATGGCGTGGAAGTCGTCATTGATCCGATGAGCATGAATTTCCTGAAGGGCAGCGAGATCGATTATCAGGACAGCCTGCAGGGGTCGGGGTTCCGGATCAAGAATCCCAACGCGCATTCAAGCTGCGGGTGCGGACGTTCGTTCAATTGACTGTTCTTTCATCCGCCTTCGCTAAAGCTACGGCGGACTAGTAGGCAGATTCGTTTGGGGAGCCTTTCGAGGCTGAGATTCCGCACGAGGCGGGAGACCCACGGAACCTGATCCAGGTAATGCTGGCGTAGGGAAACACGTAGCGAAGCCGACTCCTGGATTTCAGGGTCGGTTTTTTGTTTTAGGAGGCAATGAAGATGATCGCACCGAAGAATGGCACGGGTGAGGCACACAGCAGCGAGGTGTTGCCGAAATCGAAGAAGGTCCACGTGGAGGGCAAGCGACACAAGGACGTGCGCGTGCCATTTCGCGAAATCGAATTGTCACCGACGGTGAGCCACACGGGCCGCGTCGAGGTGAATGAACCGGTTCGTGTCTACGACACCAGCGGTCCGTGGAGCGATCCTGCGTTTCATGGGGATGTGGAGCGCGGTTTGCCGTCGTTGCGCCGTGAATGGATTTTTCGTCGCGGTGATGTTGAGGAGACGAAATCGTCCTATAAGCTGATTGCCGGGAGAAGTGATCGCGAGATTCCCGTTAGTTTGCGACGGAAGCCGCTGCGGGCGAAGCCGGGGAAGATTGTCACGCAGCTTCATTACGCGCGACAAGGAATCGTCACACCGGAGATGGAATTCATCGCGATTCGGGAAGGGCTCGATGCCGAGTTCGTCCGGAGCGAGGTGGCGCGGGGTCGGGCGATTGTTCCCGCCAATATCAATCATCCCGAATCCGAGCCGATGATCATCGGGCGGAACTTCCTCGTGAAGATCAACGCCAACATCGGCAATAGCGCTGTCGCATCGAGTATCGAGGAAGAGGTTGAGAAGATGCGGTGGGCGACGAAATGGGGTGCGGACACGGTGATGGATTTGTCCACCGGCAAGAACATCCACGAGACACGCGAGTGGATCCTGCGCAACTCGCCGGTACCGATTGGCACGGTGCCGATTTATCAGGCGTTGGAGAAGGTCGACGGCAAAGCCGAGGAACTGACTTGGGAAGCGTACCGCGACACGCTGATTGAGCAGTGCGAGCAGGGGGTCGATTATTTCACGGTCCATGCAGGCGTGTTGTTGCGGTACATCCCGCTCACGGCGAAGCGCGTCACGGGGATTGTGAGCCGCGGCGGGTCGATCATGGCGAAGTGGTGTCTGGCGCATCATCAGGAGAGCTTTCTCTACACACGGTTTCCCGAGATTTGCGAGATCATGGCGGCGTATGACGTGAGCTTTTCACTCGGCGATGGGTTGCGGCCCGGCTCGATTGCGGATGCCAACGACGAAGCGCAGTTCGCGGAATTGAAGACGCAGGGCGAACTCACGAAGATTGCGTGGGAGCGTGGTTGCCAGGTCATGAATGAAGGCCCCGGCCATATCCCGATGCATCTCATCAAGGAGAACATGGACAAGCAACTGGAATGGTGCGAGGAAGCGCCATTCTACACGCTTGGGCCGCTGACGACCGATATTGCGCCCGGCTATGACCACATCACCAGCGCCATCGGCGCGGCGATGATCGGTTGGTACGGCTGCGCGATGCTGTGTTACGTCACGCCGAAAGAGCATCTCGGCTTGCCGAACAAGAAAGACGTGAAGGATGGCGTCATCGCCTACAAGATCGCCGCGCACGCGGCGGATTTGGCGAAGGGTCATCCCGGCGCGAAAATGCGGGATGATGCGTTGAGCAAGGCCCGGTTTGAATTTCGCTGGGAAGATCAGTTCAATCTCAGTCTCGACCCCGATACCGCCCGTGAATTCCATGATGAAACGTTACCCGCCGAAGGCGCGAAGCTCGCCCATTTTTGCAGCATGTGCGGCCCGCATTTCTGTTCCATGAAAATCACGGAAGACGTGCGGAAATATGCCGAGGAGCAGGGGATTGCCGAATCCGAGGCCCTGAAGAAGGGGATGGAAGCCAAATCGAAAGAGTTTGTGGAAAAGGGCGCGCAGGTTTACGCGAAGGCGTGAATGGCCAAGCCTGCTTCCATGACGCGCCCGCTTCAGATTTCGTTCCAGGTCTCGCGAATGTGCGAAATATCACCCGCAACCAAGGCAAGCGATGAAGAGCATTCTATTTGCCGTTTATCTGCTGCTCGGCTGGAGCGCGCTGCCGGCGTTTTCTGAGGAGGGCAAACCCCCGGTGCGTCTCGCCATCATCGGCCTCGTTCACACCCATGTGCGGGATTTCCTTCCGCTGGCGCTCACCAACGCAGACGTGCAGGTGGTCGGCATCGTGGAACCGGATCAGGCGCTGGTGGCGCAAGCCGCCCGGCGTTGGCAACTGAACACGAATTTGTTTTATGCCAGCTTGGAAGAGTTGCTGGCCAAAACCAATGTGCAAGCGGTGGCCACATTCACCACCACGTTCGATCATCGGCGGGTCGTGGAAGCGTGCGCGCCTCGCGGCATACATGTGATGATGGAGAAGCCGTTGGCCGTGAACATGGAGCACGCCCGCGCGATGGCCGCCGCCGCCAAAAAGGGCGGCATTCATCTGCTCGTCAATTACGAGACGACCTGGTATCCCGCCAATCAGGCGGCGTACAAATTGGTCGGGGAACAGCATGCGATCGGGGACTTGCGCAAGTTTGTGGTTCATGACGGCCATCGCGGGCCGAAAGAAATCGGCTGTCCGCCGGAATTTTTGCAATGGCTCACCGACCCGGTGCTGAGCGGTGGCGGGGCGTTGACGGATTTTGGTTGTTACGGGGCCGACCTGATCACCTGGCTGATGCACGGTCAGCGGCCGACGTCGGTTTTCGCGGTGACCCAACACATCAAGCCCGATGTCTATCCGAAGGTGGACGATGAAGCGACGATTGTGGTGACGTATCCCAAGGCCCAGGGAATCATCCAGGCGTCGTGGAACTGGCCGTACAACCGGAAGGACATGGAGATTTACGGTCAGACCGGTTACGTGCTGGTGCCGCGGAGGAATTTGTTGCGAGTGTTGACGGGCGACCAGCCTGAAACAGAGACCACCGTCGCACCGTTGACCGGCCCGGAGGCGAATTCACTGTCCTATTTGGCCGCGGTCGTGCGCGGGGAGATACAACCCACCGGCGATCTTTCGTCGTTGGACGTGAACATGACCGTGATGGAAATCCTCGACGCCGCCCGCGAGTCCGCCACGACCGGAAAACGGATTGATCTTTCCGCACAAGCCCGCCCACTTCCGTAGCAGGAGCGTCCCGCATTTTGTAGTATCAAAATCACGGAAGATGTGCGGAAATATGCCAAAGAGCAGGGGATCGCCGAATCCGAAGCTCTGAAGAAGGGAATGGAAGAAAGGTCCACGGAGTTTGTCGAGAAAGGCGCGCAGGTTTACGCGAAAACTTGAAACTCGGAGTGCCGCCATGTGTCCGGATCATCCAAACGTTTGTCAACCTCCCCCGCGTCTCTTTAAATACGTGGGCCAAAGGGGGGTAAAGATCCTTCAAACTAAGACGCTGAGGTTTACTCGACCCTCCTTATTGAATGACCCATTCGAAGCGAGGCCGTTTTTGGAAACGATGGGGGGCGAAGCCGATTGGTTGCCGATAGTGAAGGCTAAAATCCCGGTGGTGTTGGATGAGACGCTGAGCAGTCTGCCTGCGCAAGTGCGGCAGATATTGTCGCGGGATGCTCTTTTGCAACAGATGCATGCCCAGGAGCCGGTTGTGCTGGAAATTATGAAACACGTGACGGCGCAATCGCTGCCCATCATGACTGCCGATTTCTACAAGAATGCTGATGCGATGTTGGGCATACTCAGCCTCACGGAGCGACCAAATGACCTGTTGATGTGGTCTCATTATGGGGACTTCCATCGGGGCATGGTTCTGGAGTTTGATGCGTCACACGCATTCTTCAACCGACGCCGTGGGCCCGATGATGAGTTCTACCATCTTCGGCAAGTCGTGTATTCTCGGCGGCGTCCAAAAGTGAATCTACTGTGTACGGAATTCGCGGAGTTATTTCTGACAAAGAGCTTGGCATGGGAGTACGAGGCGGAATGGCGAATGATGTCGCCAATACAGGACTGCAAGGAAGTGTCACCCATGATGCACGTTCAGAATTTTCCGCCGGAGTGCCTCCGAACAGTCATCTTTGGGGCAAACTCTTCTCGCGAGTTCCGGGATGAAGTTCGCAAGACCATAGATCACGATCCGGAGTTTTCGCACGTCCACTTGTTGTTCGCGAAGCTGCAATCGCAAGAATACGCCTTAGAATTCTCCGAAACTGAGAACATGACGACCGGCAGCACGATCGGGGTGGCTCGGTGCGGATGAACCAAATGGGGACAACGAGGGCGACTTGGCCGTCAGGGAGCATCTAGCGGTTGTCCAACTCTTTGAAGGCCCACGTGTGGGGCAAAAGGGGAAACCGTCAAGATAAGAAACGTCAAGAACACTGAAATCATTGTCGCGTTCACTCCCGTTCTCGCGTCGCCAGCACGCGTTCGATGCGGCGGTCGGGGATGAGCCAGAGGAGGGCGACGAAGACGTAGAGGCCGGTGGAAATCCACGGGCTGACGAAGGCGAGCGGGATGGCGACGAAATAGAGCAGGGGTGAGAGCTTGCCTTTCCAGTCTTTCCCGATGGCGGCGGCGAGCAGGGAGTCGGTTCCTTGCAGTTTGATGATGGCGCGTTGCAAAATGTAATAGGCGATGGCGGCCATCAGGAGCACGAAGCCGTAGACGGCGGCGGGCATCGGCGCGAGATGGTTCTCGCCCATCCAGGCGGTGGTGAACGGAAAGAGCGAGAGCCAGAACAGCAGGTGGAGGTTGGCCCAGAGGATGCCGCCGGTGACGTGCTTGGTGGAATGGAGCATGTGGTGATGGTTGTTCCAGTAGATGCCGACATAGATGAAGCTCAACACGTAACTCAGGAACACCGGCAGCAACGGTTTCAGGTCGGCGAGCGCGGTGGCGTGCGGCACTTTCAACTCCAGCACCATGATCGTGATGATGATCGCGATCACGCCATCGCTGAACGCTTCAAGTCGGCTGGATTTCATGGGCTGGCGCGAAGGATGCCCGACGACTGCAGCGTTGCCGAGCGAAAACACATGCAGCGGGAACGCATCACGGCTGGACAAAGTGAATGCCGTGCTCGCCGGCGATTTGGCCGATGCGCTCCATGTCCGGGCCGCCGGCCTTGGCGAATTCTTCGGCACAGCGGGCGAAGAACTTCTCGAAGCCTGACGGCCAAGTCATGACGAGCATGCGGCAGGGCGTGTCGCCGACGTTCTTGAAGGTGTGGACGGTCGATTTTGGCGCGAACACGCCGCCACCGGTTGCAACTTCGTGCCAATCTTTGCCATCGAAGAAACTGACGCGACCTTCCTGTACCAGCAACCACTCGTCTTCGTTGAGGTGGTAGTGCGGCGGCGGACCACCACCGGGCGGAGTGATGTTTGTCCACACCGTGAGTTTTCCGCCGGTTTGCTCGCCGGTCAGGTGGAAGATGGCTTCTTCGCCAAACGCGTGGACGACGCGGCCCTGGCCTGGGTGCGCAATGCTTACCGGTAGTGTCGGTTGAGAACTCATGGACACCCATGATACCATTTCGAAACGTCGGCGCGCAAGAGGTCGCCGATGTGGTCGATTTGGACATCGGCGGGAGGGTAGGTGGCGAGGACTTTGGGGTCGAAGGCGTAGTGGCCCTGGCGGATGAAGACGGTCGTGACGCGGTCGCGCCAGCGTTTCTTCACGGCGGTCAGGATGCGAAGTTTGTCGTCGATGAGGACGTAATGGCGGGCGGGGAACCGCTTTTTGACGTCGTCGAGTTCGTTCTCCTTGTGCACGTAAATGAGGACGTTGCCATCGACGGCGTCGAACAGTCCCGAGCGATCGACCTTGAGCGGCTGGAACACCACATCGCCATCGGAGAGGATGACCGGCAGCCCCCATTTCTTGACGCGATCAACGACATCGAGCGAGTTCGGGAACAGCCGGTTGGCGAACGGGTAGTCGATCAAGAAACGCGACACGATCAGGAGGCGCAGATCGCGCGGGTATTCGGCGCGGTAGCGCTGCAGGGCGCCAAGGTAGTCGGCGTACCCGAGCGTCGAGCGCAACGCCTCAAAAATACACCAGTACTGCCGGGCGCGTTGAGGTCCGACCTCGCGATGCAGGTGTTTGCGGAGATCGGCGATCACGCGGTCGTTGTCGAGGAGCGTATTGTCGACATCGAATAGGAACACAACCTTGTTCGACGGGGCGTTGCGGGTGCGGGACGATTTCATGGCGATTCGGGCGACCGGCGTCAGAATAACGTGATTACGGGCCGTGTGCAAGGCGTGAGAACGGGGGGTAGTGCCTTAATTTGACTTGCCGATTCTGATTCGCCTTCTATACTTCGCTGTGCAGGGGTAGTTGTGTATGAAACCCACACGGATAGTGGTGTTCGTCTTGCTGGTGCTTATCGGGGTTGGCATCGTGTTGGCCCAAGAAGTGTTTACCAATCCGACGACACCTTCGATCCAAGTGGTGGGTACAAATGTCGTTCTCAGCACTAGCTTTCTTACTGTGCCAGGCTGGGGATATCAGGGGCAACTCCTCTACAGCGACTCGCCGTCGCTGCCATCCTCAAACGGTTGGTTTAATGCAGGCAATCCAATCCTCGGCACCGGGGGAACCGCAACGTGGAGCTATACTGACGTTGGCGCGGCATCACTGACTCAACAGTACTATTGGATTCGGATTGAGATTCTTTCATAAAGCTCGGCAATTCCTTACTTCCCTTACCGGTAGTGCCTTAATTTGAAAATCCTTAACGTGGCAGATCACGGCACCATACCGCGCTTAAAACCACGAGGAATGCGACAAGGCATATCCGGCCGGACGTATCCGGCTGACGCGGCACGTATGTTGAGATCAGTTCCTGAGCGTACGGCTTAAGGTTAGGCAGCCCAGTCTGACCCCCACCTGCGGGTAGGATTTTACAAGACAACGGAATTTAGTGGTTTCCACGATAGACAACCGCGAGCCTTTGTGCTTTAATTGCAGTGCGAGTTTAGTGGGTTTCCAGCCGGACGCGGCAAGCACGGAATCCGATCTGAACGGCCCGCGATGGTTGCGGGGCGTATGTCATATGGGAAATGTCGGTCAACAACTGTTTCCGCTATGGGGCATCGTACTTTTCAGGGCTGTGTGTTTCTTTTGTGGGCACTCGTTCCAAACTTCACTGCCTCCGCATTGACGAACGGTTTGGCGCTCACCCCGCCGATGGGTTGGAACGGCTGGCTTGCGTTTTATTGTGGCGTTAACGAAACCATCGTCAAGCAGAACGCGGACGCGATGGCGACCAACGGCATGAAGGCCGCTGGCTATCAGTATATCAACCTGGACGACTGTTGGGGCTACCGGTCAAACGGCGTTCTCGTTGTGAACACAAACAACTTTCCCGATGGCATACAATCATTGGCGAACTATGTTCATGCTGATGGATTAAAGTTCGGTATCTACAGATGTATCGGCTCGTACACAAATGAATTCTCATTATGCTCACTTAGCAACGAAGTCACCGATGCCAACACGTTCGCGTCTTGGGGAGTTGACTACCTGAAGGATGATTCTGCCGGGTACTGCATAGACGGTTCGAGTGTCACGGAACCGTATTACGTCGCGATGGGCAACGCATTGTTGGGTTGTGGACGACCAATAGTGCTTAATGCTTGTACCTGCGTATTCTACCCATGGCTGCCGACCTATGCTAACCAGTGGCGTACAACCACCGATTCCCAAAATACATGGTCGACGCTGATCGGCAACCTCGATGCGAACAACCCTTGGTACGCCGCCGCCGGCCCCGGCAATTGGAACGACCCGGATATGTTGAGCGCCGGTAATGTCAACGACAGCATGTCGGCCACGGAGGACCAGTCCCAGTTTGCAATGTGGTGTATCGTGGCGGCGCCGCTGATTGTCAGCACTGACCTGCGGAGCATATCGCAAACGACGCTGAACATATTGACCAATGCGGAAGCGATTGCGATAGATCAGGACTCGAACGGAGTGCAGGGCGTCCGCGTCTCTTCAATTCTCAGTACGGGTGGAACTGTGGAAGTATGGTGTAAGCCCGTCGGTACGGATGGGACAACCAAGGCGGTAGCCCTTTTCAACAGGAGCGCAGTCAGTACCAACATGACGGCGAACTGGAGCGACATTTCGCTCCAACCCGGCAACGCCACGGTGCGCGACTTGTGGGCACACACCAATGTCGGAACATTTACCGACAGTTTTTCAACCAATGTTCCCTCGCACGGAGTCGCCCTGCTGAAGATCATCGGCACGCCAATGTCCCGCCCATCACCGCCGCTATGGCCACTGCGCATCGGCACGAATTACGTAAGCGACCTCTACTGGATCTACCAAACGAACGGTTTCGGCAATGCACAAAGAGACATGAGCAACGGCGAATGCGACGGTGGCGATGGGACTACGATTACGATAAACGGAGTAACTTACACCAAGGGTCTGGGATGTCATGCCTACTCCGACATAAGATACAACATCGGGGGTGTATCCGCGATGTTTCAGTCCGACATCGGTTTGGACGACGAGGCAAACGGCGGCGTTGTCGTTTTCCAGGTCGCAGTTGACGGGATATGCATTTACGACATCGGGACAATGACCAGCGGCATGCCAACCAAGACGATAGACTTGGACATCAGTGGCGCGTCCCAGTTGGACTTGATTATATCGAATGGCGTGCCGGGGAATACCAATGATCATGCAGACTGGGCGGGTGCACGGATCATCGAGACTTCGACTTTGCCGCCGCCGCCTCCCACGGCCAGTTTCACGGCTTCACCGACGAACGGCGTGGTCCCGCTGACCGTGACCTTCACCGACACCTCGACCGGCGGCATCACCAATCGGCACTGGATCTTTGGGGACGGCAGCGCGACCAACGTCACCGCCACCGGCGTGACCCACACCTACGCCGCCGGCACCTACACGGTAACGCTGGTTGTCAGTGGTTACGGCGGGGTCAGCACCAGCGCCGCCACGAGGGCCAACTACATCACCGTGCTGCTGCCGCCGCCGTTGGCCAGGTTCTCCGCTGCCCCGGTCCGCGGCGTGGCTCCGCTGACCGTGACTTTTGTTGACGCATCGACCGGCAACATCACCAACTGGTTCTGGAGTTTCGGCGACGGCGCCACCACCAACGCCACGACACCCGGTATGCAACACACCTACGCCGCTGCGGGCAATTACACTGTGATGGAGATCGTCAGCGGCCTCGGTGGATCCAGCACCGCCACGTGGGCCAGCTACATCACCATCTTGAGCCCCACCGAGGCGTCACAGTTTCAGGCGTGGCTCTCGCAGTATTTCAACTGCACTAATTGCGTGCAGTCGCTCATGAACGTCGATGCCGACGGCACCGGCCAAAACAACCTTTTCAAATACACCGCCGGGCTGAACCCAACCAATCCCACGTCCATATTTGTCATCCAACCCGCCAGCGTCCAGAATCTACCGGGACAGTTCAGCTTCCAGTTCACCCCGGTCCTTGCCGGCCGCGTCTACACCCCGCAGTTCTGTACAGATTTGGTGAGTGGCGTCTGGCTGCCGCTTACGGATTGCGCCGGCCCGCTGATCAACGGCGCCCAAGCCACTATTACCGATCTGAATGCGACGCAGCTGAACAAATTCTACCGCATTGGCGTCTCGCTCCAGCCGTTCGCAATCACCTCGATCACACTTACTGGCAAGAACGTGATCCTTGCATGGAACGGAAACCCCGGAACCAACATCGTTCAAGCACTTGATGGCAGCTATTCCAGCAACTTCTTCGACCTCGCAACGATCGTCATGTCCGGTTTCGGAGTCACAAACTATACGGACTCTGGTGCCGCCACAAACGCACCGTCACGCTTCTATCGCATCGACCTCAGGCAGTGACCACAAATTCGGGTTCATAGTCGCAGGGATGAAACGGCAACCGAACAACGGAAGCCACGTTTACGACTTGGTGAACCATCCCCGACTGCGGCCCTGTTTTCGCAGGCTCTCAGTCGATAGCCGGTTGATAAGCAGCCAGTGGGTGCTCGATCTGAAGTCCGGCTGTTCTGAATCAAACACGTTACGCGGCTTGCGCCGATTGAGCCTGACATGACTTGGCCCACTGCGAGGGCGTGAACCGCTTGATCTCCGTGATCTTGGCCGCTGGCAGGCGCGAGAACAAATCCTTCAAATAATCGAATGGATTGATCCCATGCCGCCGACAACTGCCCAGCAGGGTATAGATCACCGCGCCGCGTTCTCCCGCCTCCGGCTGTCCAACAAACAACCGGTTCTTTTTTCCAAGGGCACTGGGCCGAATCGCATTTTCGATCAAGTTGTTGCCGATCTCCAAAGCCCCGTCGTCCACGAACCGCGTCAACGCCTCCCAGCGCTTCAATGCGTAATCGATGGCTTGGCCGACAGGTGGAAGCTCCAAGACCGTGACGTAACGCGTTTCTGGGCCATCCTTGAACGAACACGCATGGCACCCTCTGGCCTTTGGATGGCCAGCTTCATCGACAAAAGCTCGATACCTGCTGGCCCCGCCATTTAACCCCAAAATCTTCAAACCAGCCCACTGCCGAAAGGGGAGTTGAGAAAAACGGGGAGGGAGTGCTATACTGAATCTGCGGATGGAACAGCCTGAGAGCCGGCCGCAGTCGATATGACCATGAACAAAACGTCCCTGACACAGCGTCCCGCATGGAAGGCGCTCGAAGCGCACTACCAAAGCGTCAAAGACATGCATCTGCGGAAACTGTTCGCGGATGACCCCAAGCGCGGCGAGCGACTGACCGCCGAGGGCGTGGGGCTGTACCTGGATTACTCGAAGAACCGCGTCACCGACGAGACCATCCAGCTGTTGTTGAAGCTCACCGAGGAGTGCAACCTGCGCGGGCGGATCGACGCGATGTTCCAGGGCGAAAAGATCAACATCACCGAAGACCGGGCGGTCCTGCATGTGGCCCTGCGGGCGCCGCGCGGCCAGTCGATCATCCTGGACGGCGAGAACGTCGTTCCGAAAGTGCATACCGTTCTGGATAAGATGGCCGAGTTTGCCGACCACGTGCGCAACGGGGCGTGGAAGGGGTATACGGGCAAACGAATCCGCAATGTCATCAATATCGGCATCGGCGGCTCGGACCTCGGTCCGGTGATGGCATACGAGGCGTTGCGCCATTACAGCATGCGCGAGTTGACGTTTCGTTTCGTGTCGAACGTGGACGGAACCGACTTTGCCGAGGCGACGCGCGACCTCAACCCCGAGGAGACGCTGTTTATTGTGTCGTCCAAGACGTTCACGACGCAGGAGACGATGACCAATGCGCAGAGCGCCAAACAATGGGTGGTGGACCAATTGCGCAACCGGCGGGCGGTGGCCGACCATTTCGTGGCCGTTTCGACCAACGTGCACGAAGCGGCGAAGTTCGGGATCGATCCGGCGAACATGTTCGGCTTTTGGGACTGGGTGGGCGGACGGTACTCGATGGATTCGGCGATCGGATTGGCGACGATGATCGCCATCGGACCGCAGAATTTTCGGTCGATGCTGGCCGGGTTCCACGCGATGGACGAACACTTTCGCACGACGCCGTTCGACAAGAACCTACCCGTGCTGATGGGGCTGCTCGGCGTCTGGTACAACAATTTTTTTGGGGCGCAGACGGCGGCCGTGCTGCCATACGACCAGTATCTGAAGCGGTTCCCGGCGTACCTGCAACAATTGACGATGGAGAGCAACGGCAAGTACATCACGCTGGGCGGAACGCGGGTGGATTACCAGACGGGGCCGATTTTCTGGGGCGAGCCCGGCACCAACGGCCAGCATTCGTTCTACCAGTTCATCCATCAGGGGACGAAACTGATTCCGTGCGACTTCATCGGGTTCTGCTATCCGCTGAACCCGGCGGGCGAACACCACGAATTGCTGATGTCGAACCTGTTCGCACAGAGTGAGGCGCTGGCGTTTGGCAAGACGGCGGAGGAAGTGAAGGCGGAAGGCACGGCGGATTGGCTGGCGCCGCACCGCGTGTTTGAGGGCAATCGGCCGTCGAACACGATATTGGCGGCGCAACTGACCCCGGAAACGCTCGGCAAACTGGTGGCGCTGTACGAGCACGTGGTGTTCACGCAGGGCGCGATTTGGAACATCGATTCGTTTGACCAATGGGGGGTGGAGTTGGGGAAGGTATTGGCGAAGAAGATCACGCCGGAGCTACAGAGCATTGGCGACCCGCCACTCAAGCACGACAGTTCGACCAACGCATTAATCCGTCGGTACCGCCATTCCAAGACCAAGGGGCACGATTGGCCGGGCCAGTCATGAAAATCTCGGAATTGCACGTCGGGATGAAGGTGAGACATCCGCAGCACGGGATGGGCGTGGTCAAATCCATCACCGAGAATACGGCGGACATTCGATTTGACGATGGGATGCGGACCGTCGCGCCGGAGACAAGCGACCTGGTGGCGGAGGAGGCACGCGTCTCGGTGGGGGGCCAGGACATGCCGCTGGCGCAATTCATTGAGAAGACCACGCGGGCGGTGTTAACGGAATTGGGCGTGGGAACACCGGGAGAAGTGGTGGAACAACTCGGTGCGCGGTGGCACGGCGGGCGATTGATGCTTCATCCGGCGGATGCGAGTTTGCAGGCGAAGGAGATTCCGCTGGACGTGTTTTTCCACAAGGTGGTGATGTTGCGGAACAACCTGCGCGTGCTCGAGCAGAAGATCAACAGCCACGAAAAGTTGAGCGACGCCGAGAAAGTGGAGATGCAGCAATATATCACGCGGTCGTACGGATCGCTGACGACGTTCAACGTGCTGTTCAAGAACAAGGCGGATCAATTTCGCGGCAGCGAGTGAGAGGGGGCGGCGGAGGGGGGCGATGGGGAACGGCAGGAGAATGAATCGGGCTTGACGTGGTATCGTAAAAGGATATACAATGTTTCGGTAGTAGATGGGATGTTCTTTGAAAAGGTCGACCGAAGACGGGAGGGAGAAGGGCCGCGCACCGCCGGGGCAGGATCACCCCAACCGGTAGTGGGTAGAGAAGGTCTAGAAAAAAAGTAAATATTACAAACGAACCCAAATTTCGGAGGGGGATGAATTTTTACAATTGACGTGTGATAAACCACTTACAGAAGTCGGGTGTCGGAATTCTTTACACGCGTCGAATGAAAACGAAGCCAAGTTCAGGCCACAAGAGGGGAAGACAGAAGACCGAAGACCGGAGTCCGACTGATTGGTCAGAACTCGAAGGCAAGTTGGAGGCCGACGACGTGGTCGGCGACGTAGGGCATGAGCCGGCCTTCGATATCGTGGCGATAATGCATGTGGACGATGGTCTTGCCGATGGCGTGGCCGAGGAAGGCGGCGCCAACGACGTCGCTGAGCCAGTGGGCATCGGCCTCGGTGCGTTGGAAGGCCACGGCAGTGGCGAGGGCATACAACGGCCAGGTGATCCACGGGGTTTGCCAGACCTCGCTGACGCTGGAGGCGAAGGCGAACGCGGCGATGGCATCGCCCGAGACGAACGACGAACTGCCATGGGCGGAGCCGCCGGGTCCGAGAAATTGGTAGGGATCGTGGGTATCACGGGGGCGCTCGCGTTCCGTGAGGCCCTTGATTCCCACATCAATGAGGGTGGCGTAGCCGACGGATTCGAGGGACAAGAAGCCCGAGTCGGCGAGTTTCTCGTTGTGGAGCCCGAGACCGCCCGCGAACATTCCACCGCTGATGAGGGCGACGGGGTAATTGCCGAGAACGAAGTCGATGGGCTTGAGAACGTGGGTGAGGGGTTTACTGTGGATGTCGTCGGAGAAATCGCGGTAGGAGCGATCGACCGGCATCAGGGCGCCCGTGATACCCGCTTCGATACCGAAGGTAGCCCATTGGGAGCCGCCCCAGAAGGCGGGACGGGTGAAGAGATTGGCGGGGTCCTTCCAGAGCCACTCGAGGTATTTGTTGGGCCACTGTTCTTCGTGATAGGGGAGGAGAAAGTCGCGGTGTTCGACGGAAGTGTTGGTGGCGCTGTCACTCGCGAGGGCGACCTGAAGATTTGGCGTGAAGTAGTCCTCGGCGCGCAACGTGGATTGCGCACTGACAAACGTAACGGACACAGCAATCGCCAGCAGCGACGGTCTCATCGAATCGCCCCCCGAATGATGTGCGAACGTGACAACAGGGAAGTTGCGGCACGGGCGTCGGGAAGTCAACGAGATAGCGCGCCGGCGAGGTTGGATCACCATGCGCTTATGGTGTTGTGACGGAAGGACATGTCGCTGGCGACACGCCCGGCGTGCCATTGGACGTGGCCGGCGGGGAAGAGGAGGTTCTGGCCGTTGCCGTGTCGCGGGCGGGCCATCGATACGTCGTTTCGCTCGGTGCAGAATTATGAAACATTCTGGCGGGTTGCCGCGTCTTAATTGGTAGAGAAAGAAGGTGGAGACATATGAAACGAGGGCATCTTGGCGTACTGCTAGCGTTGGTCCTGCCTGCAATCTCGGTGTATGGGCAGGGGACGAGAGGTGGCGGCGAGGGGCGGGGCGGTGAAGGAGGAGGCGGCGGTGGGCATGGCGCGTCCGTGTCCCGCGGGTATTCCGGGCACGGGGGAACGGCGTTTCGTTCGAGTTTTGGCGGACGAGGGGGGTTCACGCATGGTGGCGGTTTCCATGGCGGTAATCACGGCGTTTACGGGAGGGGCTATGGACGCGGCCATTATTACAGGCACGGATACGGGTATGGATATGGCGGACTGGTCTATGCCTACGGGTTCCCGTATTGCTACCCATATGGAGCCTACCCGTATTACGGCGGTCCGGCGTATGGGGACTACGAAATCCAGCCGGATGACACATACGCTGTCCCGCCGGCTTACCCGTACGATGCGCCGGTTGTCATATCGGACGCCGACAGTTCGCAGACGGCCACCTACACGGCACAGGACGTACAGGGGTATTATCAGGTTGGCGACCAGTGGGGCGCTGGAATGAAACAATACAAGCTGACCATGAGCCAACTGGTTACGTACCTGCAGTCGTATATTGTCGATGCATCACCGGCCCAACAGGACGCGTTTCGTAACGGGTTCATCGCCAGCGCGATTCCCAATGGCGCGGCGACGTTTGACCAAGCGATGCAACAGGCTGTTCCGCAGAACTGATTGCTACGGGAGCGGGAACAAACGTGGAGTTCATGCCGTGGATGGCATGGGCGAGGGGAATGTCCGCGAGGAGTTTTGTCGCTTGAGGTGACCGACGGCTCCGCGTAGTCTCTTTCCTTCATGAACCGCACCAACAACCAGCCCGGTTTGATGCAAGGGGCTCGCGTGTACTTGTCCGGGCCGATGGATTTCGTGGCCTCACGGGCCGCGGAAAAGAAATTCGGCTGGCGCAACCGGGTCGGCGAATTCCTCGAAACACTGGGCGTGACGGTGTTCGACCCGTGGTTCAAGCCCGACGTGCGCGGCCTGTATGAGTACGGACGCGAGGACGTCAAAAGCGGCGAGCGGATCCGCCGACGCTGGACATACGACGGTGGGGCGAAGGGCGCAGAAGCACGGTCGTGGTGCGCGAGTCAGTTTTGGGAGATGCTGCACATCGATCTGCGGATGGTCGACACGAGCGATTTCATGATTTCGTATTGTCCGACGAACATCTACAGCGTCGGCACGCCGCACGAAATCATCCTGGCGACATTGCAACACAAGCCGGTATTGTTCGTCAGCCCACCGATCGATTTCCCAACACTGCATGAGCTGCGCGATCACCTGAAGAACGATCCCCGGGGCGCGGAATTGCTGGGACGGTTAGAGAACGAGATCCCGATTCGCGAGAATCCGCGTGGCATTCCGAGCCTGTGGTACGTCCCGTTGGTGGGCGGTGAGAATTTCTTCGATGGGTTTGGATTCGCCGCGTACCGAAAGAAGCTGGGGTGGAAAGACGAGATTGCCATAGATGAACACGAGCGCCGATACAAGCCGCGTCGGCCGCTGTTGCCGTTTTTGGAGAGGCTGAGCCGCGAGTTGCCCAGGAAATGGGACCGCAAACTGCGCAAGTTCGTACCCGACGATGATTGGCTGCTCTGGGATTTCAAACTGGGCAGGAAACGCGGCAAGCATCTCAAGGGGGTACGACGTTAGCATGGCCGGCGTCGAACAAGAATTACGTGACGCGCTGACGAGATTCATGCGAGCGGCGGCGGAGAAGGACCGGGAGTCCGTTGCGATGGCGCTGGCCCGCGTGACGGAATTGCAACAGCGACTAGGTCCGGATGCTGCGCCGATGTTGCGGCACTACCTGGAACGGCGGAGTTATCAGAAAGGGCTGGATTATCTCAATTCGGGCCAACCCGAAACCGAAACGCCGTCGTGCGGACATTGACTCCGCTACTGATTTGTCCGCAGTGACAGCACCGGGCAGTATGGTCCCAACAATTCCCGACGCCACCATGCGCCCGTGGCGCGTCGAGTGGCGAGGTCGGTGAAGTGATAGCTGTAGACCGTCGCGCGGAGATAGCGCGGAGGCGCACCAGAAAACGGGTTTGTCTTGAGGAGCGCCAGGACCTCGGGTTGACCGCGAAGAAGCTTCTCGCAGAAGCTGAGGAACCATGGACTCGGCTCGGTCCGCGGACGCGCGACGCGCAGGGCTTCGAACCACATTTGCCAATCGAGCCGGGGCTGGAATGGCTCCACGAATGCGGGTCGTCTCAGGGGATCGCCGGGTTTGTATTTGAATTCGTAGGGTAACCACGTCTGGCCGTCGTTACTTCCTTCCATGATGATCTCCGGACGGGCTGTGGTCATCGACGCGAACAAGCCATAGCCATTGAAGCTTCGCGTGGCGGACAACAGGGAATGCAGCCTCACCAGCGGGTCAGGCCACGAGATTTCTTCGCGGAACGCACCGAGCAGGTTCATCGTGGTCACGATGATCACGACGGTGGCCAGCGGCCCGATGATCCAGTTCGACCAGCGCAGACGGTCGGCGTTCGGGTGCGCTTCCCGCCACCCTGTGGGGACGAATCGCCGAAGCGCGGCATCGTCGAGGAGCAGAATGCAGAGGGCGACAGTGAGGAGATTGAAGAAGCAGTAATTCCCCGTGGCGGCGATCAAGATCATCAGGGTTGTGATCGCGGCTGCGGCAACGAAGCGTGGACGGCGTGGCGCGAAGATCAGGAAGGGAGCGCCCAGCTCGATGGCGAACATGATGCCGCAGGAGAATTTCTGGAACCACACGGGACACTGGTGCGTGTACCAGCCGATCCACGTCGGTAACGGCTGGGTTTCGTAGTGGTACGTCAGGGCGGTGAGGCCGCGCCAGGTCAGGTCGTGCGCGGCGAGCTTGACAACGCCCGAGGCGAACATCAGTCGAAAGAGGAGCCAACGCAGCAGCCAGAGCATCGTGCGGGATGGCGGCGCTTCTCGGGTGAGGCCCGGCCGTAATTGCAGCGGCGCGAAGAAGATGGCAAGGAGTCCGGTTTCCAACAACAGCGCGTCCCACTGATAGCCGAGAAAAACGTCGCTGACGACCGAGAGCGACAGGTAGAAAAGCCAGAGCAAAACCAACGCGGGCGCGGGCGCGACGCCGAAGATCAAGAGGACCGAGAGGACGGTACCGCCCGCGCACAGGAAGTGCAGGAAGGCGTCGCTGGCGCTGAACCAACAGAGGGTCGGCGCGATCAGGTGAGCGTCCCAATAATTGTGTTCGCCCGCCCAGTGGCGCACCATTTCCATGAATTGGGCGGCCGGCGTGATGCCGTGGTTACCAATGAGGCCATCGACCTGCGTCCAGAGCGACACGAACGCAAACAAGTAAATCAGGCCGAGAAACCGGAGGAAAAACCAGCGGCTGAAATAATACGTGGGTTGCTCGACATGCTGTCCCCACAAGAAGCGTGTGAACAGCGAGAATCCGGTGCGATGTTTGGCGACGGATCGGTAACAGGATTCCGTGGCGGGCGCGACACCGGGGATGTGTTGATAGAGCCATAGCGCCCAACGATGGCACGGAGAGAATGCCAGTGCGCGGAACACAGCCTCCGCGGCTGAGTAAACTGACCCGTCCGTATCGATCAGTTGGACTGACTGTTCGCACTGCTGGCGCGGTAACTCGGGAAATCGTTGCGTTACGGTCGGGTCTTGGAAAGGGACGCATTCCACGCGGTTGCCGGTGGCCTCGCGCCAGCGCGAAACCCACCGACGGCAAAAATTACAGTCGCCGTCGAAAACCACGACGGGCTTGGACGGAGGTGACGCGATGCGAATCACACCAAAGTCTTAACCGACTCGCGACGGAGGGTCAACCGAGGATGAGTGTCAGTTGATCGCGACCGTCCGTCCGCAATTAGTGCAGCGGATTTGGGGGGCATCGAAAGCGGGGCTGAGTTGAATGGTTCGACCACAGGCGCAGCGGAAGGATTCCCAACTGTTGCGATTTGTGCGGTGGAATTGAAGCGGACCAGCGCTGGAGATTACGGGCGGTGCGATGCCCGGGATGACTGGAGGAATGGCGGCGGCATTTGGCGGCGCGGGTGCCGCGGCGGGGATGGTCAGGACGCTGCCGCAGCGGAAGCAACGGATGGTGTCCTGTTCGTAGCCTTCGGGAACGGAGATATCGAGGCCGCAGTTGCAATGGAGGCGCATGTAGCCGTGGTAGCGACGGACCACGTCGTGCGTGTCGCGGCGGGTTTGAATCGGGCCTTCGCCTGATGGCGCGCGAATGGTTTGTTGCGTGGCGGATTTCATTGTTTGAGAGCCGATGAGCGAGCCGCCCTTGGCGCGGCGGTAGGCGGCTTCGTAGTCGGCAAACGACGCGCCGGTCATCGAGCGCAGGACACGGATGCGGTCCTTGGTTGGCGGATGCGAGGAGAAGACACTGTCGTCTTCGCCCGTGGCGGCGGTCAGGGGATTGACGATAAACATCGGGGCAGTGGCCTGACTGGCAAAGGTGAGCGGC
The DNA here is from genome assembly GCA_052146795.1 of Verrucomicrobiia bacterium. Lineage (GTDB taxonomy): Bacteria > Verrucomicrobiota > Verrucomicrobiia > Palsa-1439 > Palsa-1439 > Palsa-1439. Next base: position 34,114 of record JBKQMH010000106.1, on the reverse strand, counting down.
ACGTGCGCCTGGGAAATCTTTTCGAGAGCGGCGGCGAGTCCTTCCGGATAGCGGGTGAACTGCGCGCTGGAGGCATCGGCGAGATACTCGCGTTTGCGGGAGCAGGCGAAGTAGAGGAGTTGCGCCATGACCGGGCCGAGGATGGCGAATAACAGGCCGACGACGAGGATGACGATTTGCAGTTGGCCCTCGCCGTCACGAGAACTGGACCGGCTGCGACCGCGTCCGCCATACCAGAAGTATTGGCGCACGATCACGGAGAGAATGACGATGGTGCCAAGCATGACCGCGGCGAGCGTCATGAATTGCACATCGCGGTTTTTCAGGTGGCCGATCTCGTGGCCGATGACACCTTGGAGCTCGTCGCGATTCAGGCGATAGATCAAGCCGGTGGTGACGCAGATGGCGCTGGTCTCGGGGTTACGGCCGACGGCGAAAGCATTGGGGGCGGGATCGTCGATCAGATAGATGCGGGGCGTGAACCCCAAGCCGGAGGCGAGGCACATTTCGTCAACGACATCGAACAACTGCGGGCCATCCTCACGTTTCAATTCGCGGGCACACGTGCCATACATGAGGACGGACTCGGCGCTGGTGAAATAGACGAGCAGCATTACCGTCATGATGCCCAGCGCCACCAGCACGCCGAAACCGCCGGCGTCGGGGCCACCGATCAACATACCAGCGCTGTAGCCGATCAGCACGAGGATCACTGCCATGACGGTGATCAAGAGCGCCGAACGGCGGCGATTGGCTACGATGGTTTCCCACATGGTGGAAGAGAAGATTAGGTTATTGGAGCGCTGGAGTTTCTCAGCGGCAGGCAATCCGCCGGGCTGCCCGCCCTACAATTGGTTAGGAAAAACTCACCTTGGGTGCTTCGCGTTCCTCCTCGGCCTTGACTTCGAAGAAGTCGTGGCGTGTGAAATGGAACATGTTGGCGATGACGTTGGTCGGGAACACTTCGATGCGCGTGTTGAACGTCATGACAGTGTCATTGTAGAACTGGCGCGAGAAGGAGATTTTGTTCTCCGTGGACGTCAGTTCTTCCTGGAGGGCCAGGAAGTTCTGATTGGCTTTCAGGTCGGGATACGCCTCGGCGACGGCAAACAGGGATTTCAACGCGCCGGTCAGGACGTTCTCGGCCTCGGCGCGTTCGCCGACAGACTTGGCGCTGACGGCCATGTTGCGCGCCTGGATGACGGCTTCGAGGGTCCCGCGCTCGTGGGCGGCATAGCCCTTGACGGTTTCGACCAGATTCGGGATCAGGTCGTGGCGGCGTTTGAGCTGGACATCGATTTGCGCCCAGGCGTTTTCGAGTTGGTTGCGCAGGCGGACGAGGCCGTTGTAGGCGCCGGCGATCCACAAGACCACCACGAATGCCAACCCGACCAGAACCAGTAGCAGGATGATTACAATAGGCATGATTTATCTCCTCATTCGTTTAAGGTTTTGATTGCACACCAAAAAGTTCGTTCAACAGCTCGATGGTTTTTCCCGCACCGCTGTCGGGCGGGAACATCGCGAGCAACTGCTGCAATTCGTGGTCGTCGAACCACAAACCGTGGCCGCGGGAACATTTGGCGAGGGTCAGGGTAGGGGAGCCCCGGTGTTCGACCTGAATTTCGTGAAGGGCAGTGTCGCAACGCGGGCAAAGGTGCGGACGGCCTTTCGGTTCCACGCCCGGCTGTTCCTGAAATTTCAACAGTGGATCGGTGGTCTGCGCGCCCGTGCGTTTCATGATGGCTTCCAGTTCGCCGGCATCGAGCCAGAGACCGCGGCATTGATGGCAGAAATGGACTTCGAGGTCCCGAAAATGCAGGATGAACAGGGGCACATCACATTTTGGACAGACGCGTCTCATGTCATGCAAGACCTCGGCCATACGATGGCGTGCACGGGGTGGATGCGTCAAGCTCTTCCCGAATCGTCGGCGACGTTGCTGACTTGTTACTCATTGAGGGTAATGAACCAGAAGACGGGCGATGCGTCATTTACAAATGCGCGGTTTGTTTGTAATCATCGGCGGCGGCATGAAATCGCACGAATTGTTGCGCGAGGTTTTCCAGACGCATAACCCGAAACACATCGCCGACCAGATGGGTCTGTCGGTTTCCATGGTCTACAAATGGGCCGAGCCGCCCGAGCAGGGGAGCGGGGCGACGAACCCGCTGGACCGGGTGGCGGCGTTGGTGGACGCGGCCGACGATGCGCGGATCGTGGAGTGGATTTGCGCGCATGCGAACGGGTTTTTCATTGAGAATCCGAAGGTCACGCGGCACCGGACGTACTCGCTGGTGCCGGCAACGCATCGGGTCGTATAGGAGTTTGCGGAAATGCTTTCGGTGATCGCGAACGGAGCCGTGGACAACAATATCAGCAAGCACGAGGCCGAAAGTATCCGGTCACGGTGGGAGGACTTGAAATCGGTGACCGAGAGCTTTGTGCGCTCATGTGAAGAGGGAAGCTTCCACAACATCAGGAACCATGAGCGCCGCTGACGTCGATGTGAATCAGATCGACTGGTCGACCTGGAAGCCGACCGAGTATGCAAACCTTTGCTTTGTGATACGGGGTGGGCAGATCTTGTTGATTCGCAAGAAGCGCGGGCTCGGCGCGGGCAAGATCAACGGTCCCGGCGGGAGGCTTGAGAAGGGCGAGACGGCACTGGAGTCGGCGATTCGCGAGACTCAGGAAGAAATTGGGGTCACGCCGACGGATTTGGAGCACGTTGGCGAACTCTTTTTTCAATTCCTCGACGGATACAAGCTGCACGTTGCGGTCTTTGCCGCAGGGGGTTGTATTGGAGAACTGTGCGAAACGGACGAGGCAACTCCGATTTGGACGGATATTGACAAGATCCCGTACCATGACATGTGGGAGGACGACGGCTACTGGTTACCGTTGTTGCTGAAGCGGAAGACGTTTCGCGGCTATTTCGTATTCGATGGCGAAAAACTGCTGAGCCACATACTCAATTCCTAGCGCATTTCTGTGGGTGGTAACCCCTCTTACGCACTGGGTTACCACTATTTTACACATTCGAAGTAACGTGTAACACCAGCGTCATCAAATGGTTACATAATACTTCATCGAAAAATGGCCGAAAATAGCTTGTTTTCGATTGAACAACTGATATAAACAAGGGTCTGATTGAATACAAAATGATGAAAGCTCGACAGAAAACTATGAAAAAGACCCGTCGGTCGTCACCGTTGCGACGTCTAGCGCGGGTGGTGCGTCCCGTGAAGGAACCCACTTTGCTGGAGAAAATTGCACAAGTGACTGATGAATTGCAGCTTCTGCGCAGTCGACTGGCCAATGCTGGGGACGATCTACCGACAGTCGGCACGCATCGGATAGCGTCCTTGGAGACGGAACTGGAGCGGCTCTGGGAGTTACGCCGAAAGGAACAAGCCGCGCCACTTCGAGGAACAGCTCTGACAGACGAAGAGGAGAAAGTATTGGCATTCCCCAGCGGAAGCCGGTCACGCGCTTAATCACGCAGCGGTACTACGACAAATTCAGTGAGCAGGGTATTTAACCACCCTGCTCACTTTTCTTTTGTACATGAAGCCGGAAGCCAGGAGTATCACCGCACGCCTACCGCCGGCCAACGCCCTGTTGGTTTTCTCAACCTGATATTGCGATCCCAATTTTCTTTGCCATCACTACCTGGCGCACGTATTCTAGCGGGCTCGGCATGCCAACTCAGACCAAAAACATCGCCCGTCTTCTGAAAATCATGGCGCGACTGCGCGGTCCGGGCGGTTGCCCATGGGACCGCGAGCAAACCCACCAGTCCATCCGCCACAACCTGATCGAGGAATGTTACGAGGCGATCGACGCCCTCGATGAAAAAAAGATGGACGCATTCCGCGACGAACTCGGTGATCTATTGCTGCAGGTTGTCTTCCACGCGCAAATGGCCAGTGAGGAGGGGACATTTGATTTCGATGCCGTGGCCAGATCCATCAGCGACAAGCTGGTGCATCGCCATCCGCATGTCTTCGGCAAGGCGCAGGCCCGCAACAGCGCCGAAGTGCTCCAGCAATGGGAGGCAATCAAGAAATCCGAGAAAGGCGCCACCAGCATCGTCCACCTGGAAGATTTGCCGAAACACCTACCCGCGCTGTTGAAAGCTGACAAGGTGCAGCGCAAAGTCGCGCGGGTCGGATTCGACTGGAAACACGTCAATGACGTGATTGCCAAGGTCGAGGAAGAAGTCCGCGAACTCAAAGGCGCGCTCGCGTCGAAGAGCCGCAAGCAATTCGAAGAAGAAGTCGGCGACCTGCTGTTTGCGGTCGTGAATCTGGCGCGGTTCGAGGAACTGCAAGCGGAGGAACTCCTGAACCGCAGCATCACGAAATTTGTCAAGCGGTTCCAGCAGATCGAGAAAGCCGTCCACGCCAGCGGCCGCCGCCTGGAAGATTGTACCCTCGAAGAACTCGACGCCCTTTGGGAGTCGGCCAAGCACAAAGAGCGATCACGCGCTCGTCACAAACGATGATCGCGATTTGACGGATGCGGTGCCGAACGCGCCGGCCGTCACGCGGCACAATGGTCGTGCTCGCAGGCGCACGATTCGACGGTACAAGCCCGCGAAGCGCAGGCTTCGCTGCAGAAGACCAGATTATCCCGCCGCACACCACCGCTCAACGGTACCGTGCACTGGCAGCTCGCGCACGCGCACTTGGTTCGAGGTGATCGCTTGACCGCTGATTTGGCATTCGAGGTTCGTTTCATATGCCTCCTTTGCTCGTTGCCCAACATAAACCCGGAGCAGCGCGTTGGCAAATTACCCCCAACAAAGAAAACCTACGCGGCAGCAACCCCGCGATAGATGCGGGGGACACGCGCGGTCTTGGTGATGCCACAAAGCACTTCCCACGGGATCGTGTCCTCCCAACGCGCCATGTCGCTGGCCGTGATGCGTGCGTCGCCTTGTTGACCGATGAACACCACCTCATCGCCACACTGCACATGGGGCACCCGCGTCACGTCCACCATGATCTGGTCCATCGTCACCCGACCGACCACGGGACAGCGCTTTCCGCCAACGAGCACTTCCGCTTTGTTGGACAAATGACGGCTGAATCCGTCAGCATAACCAGCGGTGACGGTGGCGATCCGCATTGGTTTCCTGGCCTTGAACGTCTGGCCATAACTCACGGTGCGGCCGGCGGCGACGCCTTTGACGTACGCCACCCGCGCCTTGAACGAAAGAACGGGGCGAAACTCACCGGCGAGCGCCTTCGTCGGGCAAATCCCGTAGAGCAGCAGCCCCGGCCTGATCATGGTGAGATGAGATTCGGGCAACCGCAGTACCGCCGCGCTGTTGGCCGTGTGGAGCAGGGGAATCTTGACCCCTTCGCTCGCCAGTTTCTGGGCCGCCTTCTGGAAAAAAGCCAACTCGTGCCGCGTCTCGGCGAGATTTTCATCCGCCGACGGGAAATGCGTGTACAATCCCGCGATGTGCACGTGCCGCAGCGCCGTCATCGGCAAAATGGTTTTGATGGCTTCTTCATGCCAAAACCCGACGCGCCCCATGCCGGTATCGATCTCGATGTGCAGGTCCACAACCTTGCCACGTTGACGCGCCTCTTCTTCGAACAACTGCGCCTCCTCGACCGTCGAGATCGTGGGCGTGACGTTTTGTTCGATCATCTTCGCCACTTCAAATGGCAGCGCCGAACCGAACAACAGAATCGGCCAGCCGGTCCCGCCAATTTGCCGCAGCAGCAACGCTTCGGATAAATTGGCGACGGCGAACGCGTCGACGCCGCATTGCATCAAGGTGCTCGCGACCTGCGCCAGGCCGTGACCATAGGCATCGGCTTTCACCACCGCCATCAGTTTCACGCTCGGCCGGATGCGGCGGCGGATGGCGGAGACGTTGTGGCGTAGCGCGTCGAGATCGACCTCCACCCAGCAGCGGTAATACGATTGCGGAACCATATAAAATCCGTGGCAGTGTACCAAAACTCCGGCAGCGGTGGCGACCGTGCTTCTACTTCCAGTCGGTCTTCGTCCCCGAAGAACCCAGCGGCATGGTGGAATCCCACAAACGCGTGTTCGGCGGCGGTGTCGACCACGGATCGGGTACGGGCTTGGCGGCGGATGGCGATGTGCTGCCGGCCACGGCGGTCTTTCCCCAAGCCGACGATGGCGCCGCGTTCGTTTGCGTCCAGAGCGACGATTGTTTCGGACCAGAACCAACGGGCTCGCCGTTCGCGGGCGCTTGCAGTTTGTTGGTTTCCACCACACCGGGCGTTGGCAATTGCGGAACCATTGGCGCCGCCGGTGTCGATGCCTGCGGCGTAATCGCCGTCGGCACGGGCGATGGCATCGGAACATTGTCCGGGGTCAGGACGTTCAACGTGGGCGACACCGGCGGATGCGGAACGTTGTTCTGCGGAAGGACGTCCTTCGGCGCCGTTTGCGAATAGCCGATGGACGCAACACCCGCCCCCATCAGCACCACCATCAAAACCTTGGCCCGGAATGTTTTCATTTCGTTGTGAACCCTATCAAATCGTCACGCCGTGTCAATTGGCCGCCCGGAGTTGCGCCGCGCCCGCAGCCTGCGCCGACTTGTTCCACGCGTCCGCCAGTGAAAATTCCACGTACGGCCGGTCCGCCGCGCGCACGTTGTCTTTGCGGTTGGCCACCCAAATCTTGTCGCCCGTCAGATCGTAAATCACCGTTTGCAAATTCGACTTCATGGCAATTTGCCGCGCCAACTCCTGGATCGCGCCCACGTCGATCTTGCCCTCCATCTCCTTGACGAGTCGCGCCTGCTTGTCCTCGTAGTGACCGCCGTACACAACATCGTGAAACTGCGGCAGCGTCTCCCCATCCACGACCAGCGTATCGCTTTCGTTGGCGTGATAGGTCAGACATCGTTGCGCGGACGTGACCATGCCAATCGGATCGTCGCGCTTGTCCCCCAGAAAATAAACGTACGAATTCGTCCGCCGCACCGCGCGAATGATCGCCGCGGCTTCGTCGGCGGAGTTGGCGTAGCGCAACACGTTCTTCAACAGGAACGGCATCGGCGTGCCCGCGAGCGTCTTGCCACCCGGCGGTTTGCCAAACCCCATCTCGCTCAGCGCCACGCCTTTCTCGTTGACGCCCGAGACCGCGCCGACGAACCCGACCCAGCCGATGGTCACATACTGGTTCGCGTTGTCCGTCGTCGGACGATACACCGTGATCAGGGGACGCCGCTGCAAATTGAAATTCGCGCCATAGTCGAGAATGCGCAACTGGTACACATGCCCGTCCCGTGTCGCGCTGCCCTTGGCCACCATCCCGCTGCAACTCGACTCGCCGACATCGGGAATCGCGTGCATCTGGTGAATCAGATCCAACGGCACACCGCTGCCCGCCGCCAGACCCGCCATCTCTTCGAGGTCTTCCTTCGGCGCGTACCGCCCCATCATGTCCCACGCGCGCTGCAGCAGTTCCCCGATGATCTCATCCTTGGCACGCTGCGAGATCAGCTTCGAGTTGCGCAACTCCTTTGGCAAAAATTTGTCGGCCCCCGCCTGCACGTCCCGAATGGTGGCGCGCACCTGATCGGCCAGCAATCGGCCCTGCTCGTACCCCATCTCGTACGGCGTGCCGGTCACGTACAGCACGGTGATCCGATCATCGGCGTCGCCCACGTACTCCACCCGACCCACGTGCTCGATGGTGTGGTCCGGCTTGGGCGGCGTCAGTATCTTCTCGACCTTGGGATTGTTCATCACCAGGGTCTTGGCGACCGTCCCACAACCCAGCGCCATCAAAGCGCACAGCCCCACCACCATCCATTGCCTAGTTCGTGTCATGTCCTTCGTAACCCGTCGATCCTACTCGTATAACTTACGCCCATTTGACCGATGTGCCAGCGGTCCGACCCCACAATCGGGCCGTCCACCCCCCAAACGAAGCCGAGCAGAGCGGCGAGGGCAGCCGCGGAGCCGAGTCCTCGAGACGACGCTGTCGTCTGCGGCAACCGGACGCACGTCGTGCGGGCCGTAGGCCTTCGTGAGCGGGGGCGAACGAAGCCAATTTTGACAAAACGAAGCCAACCCAAATTTAACCCTCTTATCGCCATAACTCATTGTCCCACAACGACACAATAGCCAAATATTTGTCCATTATAATTGGCTTCGTTTGGCAGAAAGCGTGTTTTCGCGCAGCCCATGGTCTCCCGAAGCCGTCGACGCCCCTGCCGTATGCGGCAATTGGCTTCGTTTTCCCAAAGCCAATTACAAAAAGCCAACCCGCCGTGCATAAAATTGGGTTCGTTTCGTAATTTCCTCCCTTTCGGGCTCTTCCCCCTGTATGCCCCGCCCGCCCCGAGCTTGTCGAAGGGCCTGCGGTGAGCCTGCCGAACCCGTCGAATGGGTCGAATCCATCGAAGCATCTCTGTCGTTTCCTGCCTTACCCAAGCATTTCGTGTTTCAGACCAACCCCAATACCGATAAACACCAACTCATGCACAACCGTATATCATACTAGGATGGATTGTCAACTCCAAAACACGATACCACCTCCTGCGCGAGGAACGATCCCCTCCGAATTGTGGGGCGCGATGCCTGCCTGCCCTGAGCAGCGTCGAAGGGTTTACCCTAGAGCATCGAAGAGCGTTCAGGCTTGCCCACCTCAGGCGGGTATCGCGCCGCGCCGTTGTGGCCGTGCTTGCCAAGCGCCGTCTGCGCTGTTGCCGTTGTAGCCGCGGGCGCCGACCGCGGTCCGGGGTTGCTCGACCGCTGTCCTTGTAGGGCAGCGGACCCCGTAGCCATCCGTTTTGTCTGGCAGCCAGCCCGCTTGCCGCCGTGTCCGTCCGGTTCCATCCCATGTAGCCGCAGGCTTCAGCCTGCGTTCTGTTGGAGTCAAACAGGCATTGCCCAATACTCTTACACCCGGTGGTCACGCAGCAGGGTTCTTGTGTCTCCGCCCACAAACTGGTACACTTTGTAGTATGGACCTGCACCTCGATGAAACCATTCGGCGGAACCTCCGCAAGACGCCCGACGAGCGCGTCGAAACCCTGATGGCCGCGCTCCGCGAAGTCGAGGCCCGCGGCCAATGGCCCCAGATTGATCGCAAAGCCAAGGAGCAGCGCCTGCTGTGTTCGATCCGCGAAAAATCATCGAGGCGCTGAACCACCACAAGGTCGAGTACATCACGATTGGCGGATTCGCCGCCACGCTGTATGGTTGCCCGGAGCAGACGTACGACCTCGACATCCTTTACGCGGACACACCCGCGAATCGTCAGCGATTACTGGCCGCCCTTCACGAAATCGGGGCGCGCTGGGACGAGCCACTGTCAGATTCTGTGCTCCAGCGGCAGCCGGTCTTCGCCCTGAACACGAAGTATGGCGATCTCGATATCCTCAGCGAGGTCATGGGGGTCGGGACTTACGAACAGGCAACGTCACATCGCCAATTGATGAACGTTGGTGGCGAGCACGTGGCTATTCTCGATCTGCCGACGTTGATTTCCGCCAAGGAAGCCGCGGCCGATCCCAATCCCCGTAAACGCTCGGCACTGGAGTACCTCAAGGCGCTTCAGCAACGAAGTAAACAAGCCTGAATTCGTCGCCGTGTCCGAGCAACCAGCCGGCGCGCGTTGAGAGAGACTACAGACCCAGGCGCGCACGGTAATACCGCGTCGGGCCATTCGTCGCGCCGAGATCAAGGTAGCTAGTGATTGTTCCGAGACTCGGATTATTCGTCACCGCGAAAATGTCGGTGAAACCGTTTGTGTTGTAATTGCCGTTGGCATCCCCGCTGGTGACCTGCAGCGCGTTGATCGCCCCGGGCCCCATCAGCCACGTAACCAGCATGCCATTGGTTTGCGGGGCGACGGACAGAACCTGGAACAGGTTCGGGTTCAAAACCACGTTGCTGACAATCAGCGTTCCGCCGGTGTGAAAGAACTGCGCGCAAGGGTTGGTGATCACCAAGTTGTCGGCCTGGAGTACTCCGCTGCTGATCGTGAACGTGCCATTTTGCACGTTCAACACGCCGGTCTGCGTGCTGTTGGTGACGTACAGGCTGCCGCCGGCGACGGACACCGTGCCCGTCACGCCCGCCCCACAATCGCCGACGACGAGGTTGCTGTACACGGTTACGGTGCCCCCGCTCAAGAGGGCTCCGCCATCGATTGTGAGCCCGTTGTTCACCGTGATGGAGCCACCGGCCACGGTGAGCGAACCCCCGCTGAGAAGGGAGAAGCTGGACGCGATCTGCAGCGTGTTCGTGAAGCCGGCGGTCAATACAACCGTGTTGACCGAGCCGCTCGGCGCCGATAGAACCAGGTTGTTGATGACGACTACCGGCAGGTTTGTCTTACGGAACGCTGTGACCGCATCGAGCGTGACCGTCTTGTTGCCGGCGTTGGTAATCAGGTCCGCCGGGTCGCAGTTCGACGGCGCCGCCGATGGCGCGCCCACGCTGAAGTTCCAATTCGTCGCATTTTCCCATTTGCCACTGACGGCGTTGGTCCAGCTATTCCCGAAGGCCTGGCCGGGTAATGGGTTCAAATAGTAGGCGTTCTGCTGCGGGCCGTCCTCGCCGTAGTGGTCGCCCGTGAAATACACCTCGCCCCCGAGACCGATCAGCAGCCGCATCGCCCCGGGATACGTCATCGAACCATACGCATTCGAGGTGTTGTAGGTGCCGGCGGCGAGGTTCAGAAACGGCCAGACCATGAACTCCATGTAATAATTGTTTCCCATCCGCGGGATATTGGGAAACTCGGGGGAATTGAAATTGAAGAAGCCGCCGTCATCGGATTCGGTATTCGCCACGGATTGGCCGTTGCGGATCCGTTGCAGCGTCGAGGAAACGTCGACCACTCCCGTGTAGATCCCGCTGCCGAAGTTCCAGATCTGGATGTCATTGGTCTGGCCATTGGCATCGAAAACAACACCCACGTTCGTGGGCACGTTGGCAATGGCCGCCGCCACGACGGCGGCGGTATGCGTGGAATTGTTGGGGAAGGGGACAAACGGATCCGTTGCGGCACTAGCGGATACGGCGCCGAGCACGAACGCGGCGGCCAGGCCACAAACAAGAGGGTTAAGTACAAAAATTCTGGTCTTCATCCGATATTTCTCCCATGACGTACGCCCCGCGACCACTCGCTTCATTCAGTCCAATCCACTTTCGCAATTTCAAGTCTGACACCCCCGCCAGGTGACACCGCACAGGCCGAGCGCGTAGCTGACGCTCACAGTCTCCAGGAGGTGTCGCCCCTCGCAGGGGAAAAAACTACTTCACGTCGCGGATGGCTGACTTCACCTTCGCCACCAACTCCGCAGGGATTTGCGTAATCCCATGCGCCGTCCGCGCGTGCTCCGCCACCTTCTTCATCAACTCCGCCTCATTCTCGGCGCGCGCTTCAAAGTCGCAATCCACGCCGACGTCCAGACACTTGATGCTTTTTGCCATAACTGCCTCCGAGTTGACCCACAGCTTACCTCAGACGCTCGCAAAGGTCAACGCCTTGCAATCCAAGGGGTCTGCCCTTGCCGCCGGATTTGTTCTGGCACTGCCCATTTCTCTGTGGGAGCATGGACGAGTCAAATCGTCAGACCAAGAAAGGCGGAACCTCTTGAAGAAATTTATATTTGTGATCGGAGTGATCATCGGCTTCTCGCTCATTCCCGTTGGCGTTTACCTCTATTTCGCCGGCGGCTACGCTCCCGTGGCGACGTCGGCCCCGCCGATGCCGTTCGAGAAGATGCTGGCGCATAAAGCCCTCGACGCCCGCATCGAGAAAGAAATGCCGAAGACCGTCCCCATCGAACCATCGGAGACGAACCTGCTGGCGGGCGCGGCGGTGTACAAGGAGCAGTGCGCGGTGTGTCACGGACTGCCCGGCGCATCCAGGACCGCCATCGCCGCAGGAATGTACCCGCGTCCTCCCCAACTGTTCCACGGCAAGGGCGTGACCGACGACGAGCCGGGCGAGACCTATTGGAAGGTGGCGAACGGGATTCGGCTGACCGGCATGCCCGGTTTCCACAGCACCCTCAAAGACGATCAACTCTGGCAGGTCAGTCTGCTCTTGGCCAACGCGGACAAACTCCCCGACTCCGTCAAGAATGCACTGACCCGCAAGGATTCAGTCCCAGAAACCGCGCCCCAATCCCAACACTGAACCTCCCCGGCTTGTCTGTCTCAGGCGAACCAGCGTGGTAACATTTCGCCAGTCGCCGCGCCGCTTTCCCTCACAAAATCCGCCCCGGCATGAAACGTGTTCATGCCTGCCATAAGGAGGAAAGCCGTGCAACGAGAACGACGTGTCAACATTCATCTGTGGGGGAAATTCACATGCATCTATTACCGGAAACTGAAACGGCCAGTGCCATTAATGACCTGGACGAGTTATTGACGGATCTGTTTGGAACACCCGCGCCGCCGAAAGAAGAAATCCTTCGGCACAAATGGCTGGAAAGCGAAAAGGCCGGACGCGATATCGGCGTGCTCGCCGCAGCCTATGACTGGCGCCTGAAGTATTATCGATACTGGAAGGAGTACCACGTGTCGGGCGAGCCGGCCGGCGTGCCGACGGTCCGTTCCGTGTCGCGTCGCCGGCTGGAAATCCTCGCCGCCTACGCCCTGTTGCCGCTGGCGATTCTGCTCCTCGGCCTGGCCCTGTTGCAATGGGCCATCGGGATTGACTACACCGACTACATCAGCGGCCATCAGATCACGCGGATCCCCCGGTAACCGAGGCGCGAGGAGAGCACCCACCCGTCATTCTTTGCCGGCAGGCGGATGGCGATGAGAGTACGTGCGGGCGGCCTCACGGGTGATCTCCGTGTACCGCGCGAAACGGTCCGCGCGGTCCTCAATCGTCCGGCACTCGAGCATCGCCCGGATCCGGATCAGCAGGTCGGTCGGGTCGACGGGCTTGGACACAAAGTCATCAGCACCGGAGGCCATCGCCTCCCGAAGATGTGACGGCGAGAGAGCTCCCGTAACCACGATGATCGGGATGTGCTGCGTCTTTGGGTTGGTACGCAGCAGCTTGCACACGGTCACGCCGTCCCGAGCCGGCATGCGCAGATCGAGCAGGATCAAATCGGGCAGGAGGATGTTGGCTTGATCGATGCCGTCCTGACTGGACGTAACGGTAGATACAGTGAACCCCTCGGGGCCCAGGCGTTGCCTGAGAAAATCAAGCATCGCCGGATCGTCGTCAATGACCAGTATGGTCTCTGCCATAGGCGTCTCGGCCTCCTTGTGCAGCGCAGCCCAGAACCCGGATCTTATCCCCCTGCGCCAACCCAACGAACATAAGCTGACCCCCTTGTGCCGGTTTGTCAAGAAACGAACGCGTAACAAATGATTTTCTCAGTCAATCGTTCCACTGCCGCGTCGTTACCCGGGCGCCGAGGGTGGCAGACTGCACTACCAATGATAATCCACCCCATTGAGCAGCGGATTGTTCTTCTGCCAGATGTTGGGTTGGTTGAAGGGTGAGTTTGTCATGGTCTGCGACGGGCTTATCGCCCGAACGGCCGGCGCGGCCTCGTTGGTGGGGTAAAGGGTGAGCGCGGAAGAGGTAATGGCATTGAGTTTCTGCTGCGATCCTCCGGGGGCCGACGCGATCGATTTCGTGAGCAACTCCTGGGTCGTCGGTATCTTCAATGGCATCGCCCGTGTCGGGGGAATCGGTTCCGACGAAGGGGGCGGTGGCGCCGTTGCCGATGGAATTACCACCTCGGCAGGACGGGGCACGGCAAGTTGCGGTTCCGCTGGTTGCACGGCCACGGCTGGCTGAGGAGCCGGCACCGGGGCCGCAACGGATGTATTCGTGGTTACTGAACCATCCGGAATCGCCGTCGGCGCGGAAGGCGAATTTGCCGCGGTTCCGACTTGCCCCCAGACAACGGCGGGAGCTAGAATCACCGAGGCCAAAATACCGACGTGCTGTCGTGCTGCCGTCATCATCTGGTGTGAAGTTACTGGAGAACACCGAAAGTGTCCAGTTTTCGTCCAAGGATTGGCTGCGCCGCTTGACTTGTGAAAACGTTTCGATGAGAATCCGCCCGCGATTCCGACTATGAGCACCTGGAAAGTGGCTCTCTTATCCGCGTTGATACTGACCGCGCTTTGGTTTCTTTCGCCGTCGCGCTCGGAGCAAGCGCCCAAAGCGGGCGTGGTAGAAGTCAGCATCATGGGCCTTGGCCCGGTATCCGGCCCCCAAGGCGACGCCATCCGCGACTTCGAAGACCAAAGCCGTCAAGCCCACGAACAAGATCCCTCCAAGCCGATCTACCACGTCATCAGCGGCCAGGAAGCATCCCGCGACGCGATATCGGACCCGACACGGTTCCTCGTGGGCGTGGCCGGCGGAATGCCGCCCGACGTGATTCGATTCGACCGTTACGCCGTGACGGAGTGGGCCGCCCGTGGCGCTTTTGCGGACATCACGCCGCTCATTGAGAAGGACCGCGCCAGCGGTCGACCCGACGCGATCGTGCCGGAGAATTATTTCGACTCGTGCTGGGACGAGGTCGTCTTTCGCAATCCCGTCACCGGCAAGAAGGGCGTGTACGGCGTTCCTGAAAAAGTGGATAACCGCGTCCTGTTCTACAACAAAGACCTCCTCAAACGCGCCGGATTCGTCGACGAAAAAGGCGAGGCGCGTCCGCCGAAGACATGGGACGAACTGGAGGACATGGCCGTCAAGCTGACCGAACGCGATTCCTCCGGCGCCATCAAACGCCTCGGGTTCGCCCCGGGCGCGTCGAACGGCTCGCAGGGCAACGCCTGGCTGTACCTCTACGGGTGGATGAACGGCGGCCATTTCATGAGCGCCGACGGCAAACGCTGCACGCTCAACGACCCGCGCATCGTCGATGCCCTCGACTGGCTGACGAAGGTGTACGATTCGATGGGCGGCGCGACCGCCGTCAAAGCGTTCGAGTCCACGGTACAGTCCGGCGACCTTGATCCATTCATCACCGGGAAGCTCGCGATGAAGATTGATGGTTTCTGGCAGATCACCGATACCATCGCGCAATTTGGCCGCAGCGTAAACTGGGGCATCGCCCGCCCGCCGATTCCGCAGTGGCAGATCGAAAGCGGCAGCCACACGTGCACGTGGGTCAGCGGCTGGTGTTATGCGATCCCGTCCACGGCCAGGCACAAGGAGGCGGCGTGGGAGTTGTTGCGGTACTTGTCCAGCCAGCGCGCCAATGAAATCATCGCCGACACCACCCGCCTCAACCTCGCCTCGCAAGGCCGCATCTTTGTTCCAACGCAAAACGCCAACAAGAAGATTAACCAAGTCCTCTTCGAGAAGTATGTCATTAACGACCCGCAGATGGACCCGAGAATCGGCGCGGCTGTGAAGGTGTTCAATGACCTGCTCGAAGGCCAGCCGTATCGGCCCGTGACGCCCGTCGGACAGTTGATGTGGAACCAACAGCTCACTGCCACCGACAAAGCCATTTTCCACAAGATGTCGCCGCAGCAGGCGCTCGATGAGGCCACGATGATCGTGCAACGCGATCTGGACCGTATCCTCAGCCCGCCTGCCGGCGCGGTGGTGAATTGGAACTGGTTTTTCGTCCTGTACGCCGTGCTGATTGTCGCGGCCGCTGTGGGAATTTATCACTGGGACACAAACGCGAACCTGCGCCAGCGGCTGGGCAACGCGCTGGGCGTCGTCGGCGGCAAAGCGCTGGCCAACCGCGGGGGCGACCTCGAAGGCTTGCAGAGCAGCTATTTCCGCTCGCAGTGGAAAGGCGGCTGGCTATGCGCGCTCCCGTGGATCATCGGGTTCGTCGTGTTCACCGGCGGCCCCATCCTGTTTTCCATCATCATCAGTTTTTGCCACTACGACATCCTGAACCCCGCGCGGTTCACGGGCGCGGAGAACTATCTCTGGGCGTTCACCAAAGACCAACTGTTCTGGAAATCGATGTGGAACACCATCTACATGGTTCTCGGGATTCCGGTGGGCCTGGCCTTGAGCCTCGGGATCGCGCTCCTGCTCAACCTCAAAGTCCGCGGCATTGCCGTGTGGCGGACGTTCTTTTATCTTCCGTCCATCGTGCCCGCCGTGGCCTCCAGCATCCTGTGGATCTGGATTTTCAACCCGAGCAGCGGCCTGCTCAACGACGCACTCGCGTCCGTCGGCATCCACGGCCCGAACTGGTTGCAGGACGAGCACACGAGCAAACTCTCGCTGATTCTCATGGGGTTGTGGGGCGCGGGCGGCGGCATGATTATCTGGCTCGCGGGACTGAAAGGCATCAGCGAGTCCTACTACGAAGCCGCATCCCTGGACGGCGCGGGCACCTGGCAACAGTTTCGCCACATCACGATCCCGCTGTTGTCGCCGTACATCTTCTTCAACCTGATTATTGGATTCATCGGCGTCTTTCAGATTTTCACGCCCGCGTACATTATGACCCAGGGCGGCCCGGTCAACTCGACCCTGTTTTACGCGTATCAACTGTTCAATAGCGCGTTTCGCTACTTGCAGATGGGGTACGCCGCCGCGATGGCGTGGGTGCTGTTTATCATCGTGTTCGGACTGACCGTGGTGCAATTGAACCTGCAGAAGCGCTGGGTGTTTTACGAGGAAGGATGAGCGAACCACCTCCCACCCAACGCAGTGACGCGTATTACAGGCTCGTGGAGTTCAGCCGCGCCTCGTGGATCTACGCGCTGCTGATCGTCGGCGCGATCATTTTCTCGTGGCCGTTCCTGTGGATGGCGACCACGTCGATCAAGATCGACCGCGAAATGTTCGGCGAAAAAATCCATCTCTGGCCGCATCGCCCGATCCCGCAGGTCAAATCGCCGTACATCGACCAGCGGTTTTACGACGACGTGACGGGCAAACACATGGACGAGCTATTGGCCACGATCGAAGCGGATTTGCAAAACTTGGATCCGAGCATCTGGCCGGATGACGTTGACCGAAACGTCGCGATCAAGCAAACCGCGCGCGGTTGTTACCACAAGCTCCTCGACACGATGCCGTCGTCGGTTTGGGATGGCCCGGTCGAAGCCTTGAAAGCCGAGGCGACGAAACGCGTGGACGCCGTCATGGTGCGCGAGATCCTCGGGCAGCAGATACGCCGTCACTTGTCGCTCGGCCAGCTCCGGGCGCGGTCCTACGGCCGACTCGGGCCGATTGTTGAGGACCAACTCGTCTCCGGCACGAACGCCGCCGCTGCGTGGCAGGTCGGCGGGACCGCGACCACGAAGCTCGTGGAGGTCAATACCGGCGATGAGGGCGAGCCGTACGCGGATGTGGACTACGATTTCTCGACGGGCGACACGCTAACGTTGAGCCAGACATTCACGACGAGTTTTCCCATTGAAGATCTCTATCGACTGCAGCTGTATTTGCGCAATGACGATTCCTGGCACGGTCTGACGATGTACATCGAGAAACTCGGCGTGCGGTACAAGGCCATGTATACGTACGACCTGGCCGATTTCCTCTGGGGCATCGGGACGTGGCAGGAAAGGGGACCCGACGACAGGACGAACAAAGTCCGGACATGGATCCTGCTGGACGAAGTCGGGCGCGGGCCGCAGTACGAGAGCGACCCGCACAAGATCAAGGTCGAGCTGGAGTTGACGCGCCGGTCGGCGCTCGGTGCTTGGTGGGCGAAAGCGCGCCGCAACTATCGCATGTCGTTCGACAACATGCCGTTCTGGCGGTACGTGGCCACCAGTCTGTTCCTCGTCACGCTCAATTTGGTCGGCACGCTGCTGAGTTGCTCGCTCGTGGCCTACAGCTTCGCGCGGCTGCAATGGCCGGGCCGCAACTTCTGTTTTGCGCTGATGCTGGCGACGATGATGGTGCCGGGGCAGGTGACGATGATCCCGTACTTCCTCATCATGCGTTCGCTGGGCTGGTACAACACGCTCTACCCGCTGTGGGTCGGCAGCTTTTTCGCGAGCGCATTCAACGTGTTTCTGCTGCGCCAGTTCCTCAAGGGCATCCCGCGCGATCTCGAGGACGCCGCGAAAATCGACGGCTGCGGTTTCTGGCGGGTGTACTGGCACATCATGCTGCCGTTGATCAAGCCCACGCTGGCCGCCATCGCCATCTTCACGTTCACGGGCACTTGGAACGAATTCATGGGCCCGCTGATCTACCTCCAGGACCAGCGCCTCTATCCGCTCGCGCTCGGCCTCTACGCGTTCCAGGTTTCCGCCCGCGGTTCGATGGGCATGATGATGGCCGGCTCGCTGCTCATGACCACCCCCGTCATCATCATCTTCTTCTTCGCCCAGAAATACTTCATCCAGGGCGTCACCCTCACCGGCATGAAGGGGTAGTCCTTCCCCTATACACTTGACAAGCGAGGCAGTCTGGTTCATCTTAAGATGAACCTGATAGATTGACGATGAGCACATTGATCAATACGAAAGAGTTGCGGCGGCGGTTGCCGGAGGTGGTGGGACGCGTGAAAAAGGGAGCCCGGTTCACCGTGTTGTATCGGAGCCGGCCGGCGTTTGAGATCGTTCCTGTGGATGCGGCGTCGGTTCCGCAGGACAAGCTGGAGAACGATTCCCTCTACCGCGCGCCGGCCCTGGGCAAATCGCGGGATGGGTTGAGTTCTCGCGAGCACGATGCCGTGCTCTACGGCAAATGAAAGGCCTGTTCGTCGATACGGCGGGCTGGATGGCCTGCGCCGATGCAGCGGACCCGGCGCACACCCGAGCGACAACCGCGCGCGACCGTTGGCTGGAGGGGAAGGGCGTGTTGGTGACGACTGACTACGTCATCGACGAGACGCTGACCCTGATTCGGTTCCGGCTCGGATTACCGGCGGCGGAAGCGTGGTGGAAGCAGATCGAGGGCAGCGCGCGATTGCAATGGGAACCGATCACGCCCGAACGCGCGGGGAATGCGCGCGCCTTGTTCTTTCGGTACGCGGACAAGGACTTTTCCTATACGGACTGCACCAGCTTCGTGGTCATGCAGCAACTCAAACTGAAACAAGCATTGACCACCGACCGCCATTTCAAGCAGATTGGTTTTCAGGTCGTGCTCTGAGCGGAGTAGTCACAGGAAATCCGTTCGACGGACCTCACTCCTCATTCCCGCCGCCGAAGCCGAAGTAGTGGCGGGATTTGATGATATCGCGGACGGCGGCCGGGACCATGGTTTCCCACGTCGAATCGCCGGTGCGAATCTTCTTCAGCAAGTCGACGTACCTGATATCGAGATTGCCGTAATTGACGCCCTGCAAATCCTCGATGAGATGGTTGGCCCAGAGGTGGGCGAGAAGATGCCGCATGTCGTCGGGCACAGGAATGTTCTCGGTGGTAATGAGTTGGTCGTTCGCTTCCTTGCGCGGGTAGACATAGAGCCGGACCGGCCCGGCGAAGAGTCGTCCCAACGCTTCGAGAAGGCCGCCCGGCAGCGCGGCATAATAGCGGGGATCGAGCAGTTCCTGCACGGTGGGCATGCCGACGGCCATGCCGATGGCATTCTGCGTCGAGCGGCGCAGGTACTCCACGACCCGAAAGAATTCGCCGTGCCTCGTGACCAGCACGGTCTTGCCAATGGTGCCGATCGTATCCACGCGGGCCAGAAAATCGGCGGGCTGAATACTGACGCTCTGGAGCAGGTTGTGCATGGTGATTTCCATGAGCACGACCGCGTCCTTGTTATCCGGCACCGCCGCCAGGAATTGGCGTCGCGCACACTCGAGCATATCGACGTGGAGGTTGTTGACCGGTCGAAACGTGCCGCGCTCGACGAGCACGGGCTTCTTGTAGAGGACTTCGGAAGGCTGTACGACTTCGCCATCGGTGGTGAACATCACGGCCTCGGTCAGCCCTTGCTCGACCAACTGCAGGCTCATCAGGCGGTTGTCCACCTTGGCGAAAGCCTGGCCCGAGAACTTGATCATGTCCACATCGACGCGACTCTTGCTCAAGTGGTCGAGCAGCGAGGTGATGAGGTATTGGGGCCGTTCGAAGTGGACCAGCGCGCCGTAGACGAGGTTGACGCCGATGGTGCCAAGGGCTTCCTGCTCGCGCAGGTTTTCCTCGTCCAACAGGCGCACATGGATCAAGACCTGGGACGGTTCGGCGCGGGGCGCGGACTGGAACTTGATGCCGAGCCAGCCGTTGGAATCATCGCGCCGGGTGAAGCTGCGGGCGGTAACGGTGTTGGCGAAGGCGAAGAAACACGTTTGCGCGCCGCGCGAGGCGTCGAGCCGCTCGATCAGCAGGTTGTACTCGTAATCGAGCATCTGTTGGAGCCGTTTGCGGCTCACGTAGCGGTCGATGGCACCGTAAATGGCGTCGCTGACGGTCTTGTCGTAGGCAGAGATGGTTTTGGCGACCGTGCCCGCCGCGCCGCCGACCCGGAAGAACCACCGCGCGACCTCCTGGCCTGCACCGATTTCCGCAAACGTGCCGTATTTCTTGGCGTCGATATTGATCTGAAACGCCTTCTGGCCCGTGTCGGTAATGTGCTCCGTGTCGTCGGGGTCTGCCGACCACTGCGGAACTGGTTTTTCGCCGGGTTCTGTCATGTTCCAATTTTCCTGTATTGCGGAGCGCGCAAATAAATCGGCTCGGCATTTTCGTCACCATGATTACCATCGTCTCGAAAGCGGCAAAAAGCCAGCCAGCCCACCGCCGCGGCGCTGGGAAACACCGGTGTTTCGGCGATCGATGCGAAACCGCCAAAGAGCGACGCCAGGTCACTTTTGTAGCGTTCGATTTCGGAACTGACAAACCAAATCGGTTGATGAATCTCGTCGGCGACGGATTCGAGCGTGGCGATCCGGCAATCTTTCACGCGGCGGCCCGCACGATCGTACAGCGCGAAATAAATTTCGTCCCGGCGGGCGTCGCCCAGCACACACATCTGCGGGCAATCGCGTGGCATCTTCGGCAGGGCGGTCAAGGCCAGCGCATCATAGCTGCCCGCGCCCTTGATCGGCAGCTTGCGCGGCAGGGCGAGTCCCTTGGCTGCCGCAATGCCCGCTCGAATCCCGGTGAACGACCCCGGTCCCAATCCCACGGCGAGCAAACCGATGTCTGACACTGTGAGATGGTTTTCCGAGAGCAGCTTGGCGGCCGTGTCGAAAAGATTCTGACCGGCTTGGGAGCGGTCGAAGGCTTCCTCGGCCAGCGGTTTGTCCTCTCGCAACAGCGCCACGGCGCCGCACGGTGTCGAGGTGTCGATGGCCAGCGTGATCATGCGACCTCGATGCGGCGCACGTCGTTGTCCGACGCGGTGATGCGGATGCGTGTGGCCGTCGCCGGCAGCAGAGAGTCGATCTTTTCGGACCATTCAATGGCGGTCACGCCGGGACCATTCAAATACTCTTCGATGCCGATGGCCAACGTCTGCTCCAGGTTGTCGAGGCGATACAGATCGATATGGAACAACGGAAGACGCCCGCCGGTGTATTCGTGCACAAGAGTAAACGTGGGGCTCGTCACCTCCTGCGTGATGCCCAGCCCGCGTGCGATGCCTTTGACGAGAGCGGTTTTTCCCGCCCCGAGTTCGCCAAACAGCGCGACCACATCGCCGCGTTGGAGTTCGCGGCCCAGTTGTTCCCCGAACCGCAGCGTTTCCTCGAGGCTATTGGTGTCAACGCGCTGTGAAGTGATCATAACCCGCGGCGGTGAGAGGTTGTCGGGAGCCGTCCCGCTGGATGAGCGCCACTTTGTGTTTGGATTTCACGACGCGACCGATCTCGGTCAGTTCCGTGCGAAATCGGCGCGCCCATTTCTGGCGGAGGGCGGTCACATGCCGCGGATCGAGCGTGAACAGCAGCTCGAAATCCTCGCCGTCGTGGAGCGCGGCAGACAGACGGCCGCGAGCCGCGCGCGCGATGGGGATTTCGGCGGCGTGAATCTCGAAGGCGATGCCGCGCGGGCTGGCCTCCGCCAGGCGATGCAGATCGCTGGACAGACCATCGCTGAGGTCGATCATCGCATGGACGGGAAAATGCGCGACCAGCCACCGCGCTTCGTGAATCCGCGGGGTGAAGGAGAGATGTTTGCCACGCAAGGAGCCGCCGAGCGTGCCCGTCACCAGGATCGAATCCCCAACCTTCGCGCCGCTGCGCAACGTGAGGCGCGTTCTCTCGACCTCACCGACCAACGCGACCACGACGAACTGTTCGTGTCGGACGTGGGTCGTGTCGCCGCCGACGATCTGACAGCCGAACGCCGTCGCGGCGGCTTGGAGGCCGGCATAGAGTTGTTTCACCCAACGCGCGTCGGTACCGTGTCGCAGCCCGATGCTGACGACCGCCCAACGCGGCACACCGCCCATGGCAGCGATATCGCTCAGGTTACGGGCCATGGTTTTCCAGCCAACCTTGCGCGGCGGGTCGGTCGGTCGATAATGGATGCCCTCGACGACAGGATCGCAGGTGTAGAGCAGGTAGTTGCGGGGATTATCGCCGCGCAAGACCGCGCAGTCATCGCCGATCCCCAAAACGACCGAATTCCCGGCGGAACCGACAATGCCGCGCAGTTCGCGGATCAGGCCGAACTCGCCGAGGTCGCGGACCGTACGGTGCTTTTTGCGCAGGCGTTTCATGGGTGAGCGCGCACGTACAGGACCATGGCGACGTTGGCGGCGTTGAACAACACGTGCATCGTGATGGGGGCCAGCAATGAGCCGCTTAATTCGTACACGAGCCCGAGCCCCAGCGCGAGGGCGAACAGCGGCCCCAGGGACGGCAGGTGAAAATGGATCGCGGCGAACACTGCCGACACAACCAACAACGCCCGCCACGTGCCCCACCGCTGCTTGAGCACGGGATACGCAAAGCCTCGAAAGACGAACTCTTCGAAAACGGGCGCGACGGTGATGGCAAAGGCCGCAATCAGGACCACGACGACCATGGAGTCAGAACTGGCCAGGAGGTCGGCGATGGGCTGCGCCTGCTCCTTGATCCCGACGAGCCGGCAAAACTGCGAATACGCGGCGAACGCTATCGCCAGCGGAGGAAGGATGGCGAGAAAGCACATCGCGCCTAAGCCGATGGATTTCGCCGGCGAGATGCCGCGAAGGCCGATCGCCCGACGCCAGTCGATGCCGCGCTGCTGGAAGCAGGCCACGAAGGCGAAGAGAATGGCGACCCGCAATGTCATGTCGGTGGCCATAAGCCAGGGCAGGGCGTCATCTTGATTTCGATGGACCAGGTAGAAGGTGAGTGTGACCACCAGCTCGCCGGCCACGAGCACGAGAATGAGTGTGCTGGCGGCCGCCAGCAAATCGCGCATGTTCCATGGTTTTGGATCGATCTTCAGCGCCGGGACGCTGCCGGTGGGCGGATTGCTGGACAGCGCTGGCCGCGCAAATCGGAAGAGCAGGTAGAGATCGCAAATCAACCCGGCCGAAAGCAGGAGGATGGTCGTGGCGGCCATGGCCGGGTAGCGGGCAATGAGTTCGGGTTCCGAAAGATTGTCCATGCCCGCGGTTGTCGCCGCTACAGCGAGAAATTGCATAAAAAGATTGAGTGGGAAATGCATGATCGCTGTCAAAAACCACCGGGAAATCTTCAACAGGACCTTGGTCAAATGCAACTCATTTTCCGCGTGAAATGGGCAAATAGTTGCACTTGTCAGACGGTCGAGGGCCTAGTAGGATATGAACGATACCAAGTTCAACGAAAACGGAGACTACAGGAACCACCATGAAGCGACAATTGCTGGCAGCGATCGTAATGGCGATGGCGACAATTGGCGTCGCCCGCGCGGACGGAACCAACACCCCGGCGGCAGCGGCCCCCAAAATCCGGGCGGCCGGAACCAACACTGCGGCGGCAGTGGCGACACCACCAGCGGCCGCCCCCAAAATCCAGTTCAACAAGACCGTGTACAATTTCGGCACAACGTCGCTGGTGGACTCCGTGACCGGCACGTTCACGTATCAGAATATTGGTGCCGCCGACCTGAAGCTTAGCAAGCCCCAGCCATCCTGTGGCTGTACGGTCGCCAGCGTGAAGCCCGATGTCCTGAAGCCGGGCGAAAAAGGGGAACTGGTTTTCACCGTCCGTGTCGGCGGCCAGCGCGGCCAGTTGGAGAAGCACATTACCGTCCCCTCCAACGACCCGCAGAGCCCGAGCATAAGCCTGTCGGTCAAAGTCGACATGAAGCAAATCATTGAAGCCACGCCCCAACAGTTTAGCTTGGGAGCCATCCACCAAGGGACCAGCACCAACCTGAGTGCGGTATTGCGTCGGACTGACGGCCAGAAGCTCGTGATTGCGAGCACCCAGCCCAGTAGCAAACTCCTGACCGCGCATGTGGAACCCATTGACGGTTCGAACGGTCAGTCCGTCAAACTCGTGATCGATGCCCATGCCGACGGCGCCCCTCGGGCGATCAATGAAAATGTGAAAGTTTTTCTCGATGGCATCAGCCAGCCTGCAGCGACCGTCTCTGTCAGTGCGCACCTGCTTGGCGACGTCGTGCTGGATCACGATCAACTGTACTGGCCGGTCACGGAATCGTCATCGCCATCAGCACAGGATGCGCTGCCGGTCCGCCAGATCAAGGTGTCCGCGGTGGAGACTAATCAGCCCCTCCGGATCACGAATTTAAGCACCAGCTTGACGAACCTGACGGTCGAGCTGGTGACCGTCGAGACAGGGAAAGTATATACCGTGGTTGCCAAGTTCACGGAATCGCCGAAACAATCGGAGCGCGGCTCGATCAGTTTTAATACGAACATGGCGATACAAACGAATATTGTCGTACCGGTGACGATCATCGTGCTGGGAACCAGTTCGACGCGGCCCCACCCGTAGCACTTGAAGGAAGATTACGATACCGGTGATCATCGTCCGGCGACCGTGGCCGATGGACGGATGGAGTGCACGCTCCGGCGATCGCTGCTGATCGTGATGGCCGGTGCCGCCCTGGGTTTGGCGGCCAACGCGATATCGCCGCGGCGAATCCCGATCATCACGCCACCGAAAGCTTCGCCACAGGCCAGTGCCACGGTGGCATTGGAAGAGGCGAAGGCACTCTGGGGGAATGGGACGGCGTTTTTTCTCGATGCGCGCGCGACGGCGGACTATCGGGCCGGGCACATCGCCGGTGCGCTGAGCCTGCCGATTGAGGAATTCGACGACCACTATCCGCAAATCCAACCGATGTTGACGCCCGAGTCGGCGATTGTCGCCTACTGCGATGGGATGGATTGTGATCTGAGTCATCGGCTGATGGACCGTCTCCACGAACTGGGCTATCACGACGTGCGACTGCTCGTCAACGGCTGGACCACGTGGCACACGGCGGGACTGCTGACGCACACCGGGGATCAGCCGTGAAGATCGTGAACCTGATTCTGCGGCTCATCATCGGCGGGATATTTGTCTTTTCCGCCATCGCCAAGATTGGAAATGTGCAGGTAAGCCACGCGCATGGAATACAGTTCTCACACGTTCCCGATTTGGCACAATTCGCCCAGGCCGTTGGCAACTATCACGTACCACCACGGGCGTTGAACAACCTCGTGGCGATCACGCTGCCGTGGATTGAACTGCTGGCGGGCGGATTGTTGGTCGCTGGCATCTGGAAACGCGCGAGCGCGGTGGTGATCACCGCGATGATGGTCATGTTTCTGGCGGCCATCACTTGGGCGCTGGCCCACGGCTATGACATCCGCTGTGGCTGCTTCGGCACCGTCGACGCGCGAAGGGTAGGCGTGACGGCGCTGGCTGAAGACGGTGTGTTGCTGGCAATCGCCGCGTGGCTGGCGTGGTGTCGGGAGGATTCGACGGTGCCAACAACGGAGACAAGCGAATGAAACGACAAATTGTGGCGACCGATGCCGCTCCGAAGGCGGTCGGACCCTATTCCCAAGCGGTCTGGGCCGGAGATTATTTGTTTTGCGCGGGGCAAATCCCGCTTGATCCGGGCACGGGAAACATGGTCGCGGGCGGGATCACCGAGCAGGCGACGCGCGTTCTGGAAAACATCCGGGGCCTGTTAAAGTCGCAGGGCCTGGATTTCGCCAACGTGGTGAAGTCCACGGTCTTTCTGAGTGACATGACCAATTTCGCGGCGATGAATGAGGTATACGCGAAGTATTTCACCAAGGAGCCGCCAGCGCGTTCCACGGTGCAGGTCGCCCGCTTGCCAAAAGACGCGTTGGTCGAGATCGAGGTGGTCGCCGCCCGGTGATCGGGCTGGCTTTAGCGAGAGAACCAGATTCTGAAGTTCACGCGCGACGTGGGGCGGGACTCAGAAGCAGGGCAGATTGTAGATCTTGCCGAGGCGGTGCTCGAAGTACGCTTTGCGCTTGTTCGGCGCAGCCCGGAAACCGGCGTTGATGACGTAAAGCCAGCAGAACTCAACCCACTCGGTTAGTTTCACCGGAGGAATTCTTGATCTCTTCATGTGGTTGTTTCCCATTTGTTGGCTCACGCGGGTAGGTGGGAAGCAACCTTCGTGCGCGATCATAAAGGATTTCGAAAACTACGGGACTGTGGGTATTTTTACGGGTAGCCCGGTGTCACGGAGCCCTTGCGCCCGCAGTTTTGCGAATCCGCCTCGCAGGAATGGGATGGGGGTGATTTTTTTGTACTTTGGAGTGCTGGGGCTTTCGCCTTGCTGGCACGACGCGGGGTGTGTTAGCGTTCGCCCGCTTTTATGAGGAGAGTGGGGCGATTCCTATGGTTGGCAGCGGCGTTGATGGCTTGGGCGATGAGTGTATGCGCCGACGAGCCAGCCGCCACCAACGCGACCCCTGAGCCTTCTACCAATCCAGCAGCCGAGACGCTCCCCAATCCGTCGTTCCGTCCTCCGATGGATGTCACGACCGAGACAACCACGAATGCGACTGTCGGACGGGCGACCAATGTCGTCACGGAGTCAACCAACAGCGCTGCCATCGCACCAGCGGCGAATTCGGCGGCCGAGGCCGCGACGAACATGGTCGTTGAGCCACCCACCAACTCGATTGCGGAGCCTACCGCGAGCCCGTCAGTCGCGCCGGCGACGAATGCGGTTATGGAACCTGCGACGAACGAAGCCGTCTCGACTGCGAGCCCAACGATCATGCATTTCGACAAGATGACGTTCGACAACACCACGAAGATGACCATTTTGGAGGGGAACGTCGTGCTGCAGGACAAGGACGTTACCTTGCAGGCAGATCGTGTCCGGCTCAACAAACAGACCAATGAAGCGTGGGCCGAGGGCCATGTCCGGATCAATCAGGGCGTTCAGGAATGGATCGCGCCGTCGGCGTACTACAACTTTGGCACCCGGCGGTTGAAAGCGGACGATGCGAGCGGTTTTTTTGACCCCGTCTACCTGCATGTCCAGAACCTCGAGCAGGTGGGCACGAACCACTATGTGTTCGCGCGTAGTACGGTCACCACGAGCGATCTGGAGCACCCTGGCTATTATCTGCAAGCGAACCATGGCGAAACGTGGACCGGAGATCGCCTCGTACTACACGACGCCACGGTGCATCAGGGGACCATACCGGTGTTTTGGTCGCCCCTCGTGATCTGGTCGCTGAAGGGAGACATGCCGCCGATGCTGGTGAGCGTGGGTGACAACTCGCTGTGGGGAGCGTTCATCCTGTCCAGTTTCACCTGGAAAGCGAACAAGTACATGGACCTGACGGTTCACGCCGATGAGCGGACGGAACGCGGCTTCGGCACCGGCGCGGACCTGAAATATCGGTTCGGTTCGGCAGCTCAGGGGTTGTTGACCGGCTACTTCATTGACGACTCGCAGCCGGACAAGTCCGAGCCCGGCGCGACCACCGTGACGCACGGCGTGACCAACGCTCCCGCCACCGGCTTCGTCACCAACTCCGCCGCCCGCTATCGCGCTGAGTGGCAGCACAAGCAGTATTTAACCAATAACGTGACGGTCACGGTCGATCTCAACAAAATGAGTGACGCCGAGATGATGCACGATTATTTCCGCCCTGAGTGCGACCACAACATTTAACCTTATTCGGTCGCTGACGTCACGAAGGCCGGGCCGGACTATACCCTGTCGTTTCTTGTCCGGCCGCAGTTCGACAAGTTTTTTACCGAGGTGGAACGTTTGCCGGAAGCGAAACTGGCGGTGGATCGAACGCGCCTGGGCAACACCCCGTTCTTCTACGAAGGCGAAAGCAGCGTCGGGCAATACCACGACGTGGCCGGCCCCACCAACATTGTGGGCACGGGGGAAAGCCCGGATTTCGCGGGAACGCGGTGCGGGCGGACACGTTTCATCAGATTGTGGTGCCGTCAATGGTGGGCGGTTGGCTGTCGCTGGTTCCGCGTGCGGGAATCCGCGGGGATTACTATTCGCGGGCGCCATCCGATGCCCCGGAGACGCGGAATGTCACACGGGTCGTGTACGATCTGGGCGAGGAGACTTCCTTCAAGATCTCGCGTGAGTGGGACGACGTCCACAGCGACTGGTTGCACATCGACGGGTTGCGGCATATCCTGCAACCGTTCGCGGACTACCAGTGGATCCCGCATGTCGACCGCGCAACCAACGACCTGTTTCAATTCGATTCTGTTCGCGATGTGACCCTGCTGGGGGGCGACAGCCTCTCGGTCACACGCTATTCGCCGCTGGAATTCCCGGCGTACAATACGATCGACTCGATTACCGGTGAGGAAACGGTGCGATTTGGGCTCCGCCAGACGCTGCAAACCCGGCGCGACGATCAGGCGTGGAATCTCGTCGATCTAACGGGCTGGACGGATTATGAAGTGGGGAAAACGACCGGCGAGACTGATTTTTCCGATTTCTTTGGAACCATGGAGTTTCGTCCGTACCGGTGGTTCTCGCTGGACACGTTTGGGCGGTATCAGCTCAATGGCGGGATCATGCGCGAGTTCAACACCGCGTTGCGCCTGATCGATGCCGACCGCTGGACCCTGGGGGTGGGCACGAGATACCTGCGGGGGGACAGCAACCTCGTGAGTGTGGACTGGGCCTACAAACTGTCGCGTCACTGGACGGCGCACCTGTACGAGCGGGTGGACCTTCAGGATGGCACATGGGAGGAGCAGGAGTACACCTTGCGTCAGGAAACACACGACTGGTACATTACCTACGGGTTCCGGTATCTTGGTCAGCGGAACATCGCGGGAAGCTCGCCCAGCGAGATGACGGCGTTTTTCAGCGTGACGTTGAAGGCCTATCCAGAAGCGGTTATCGCGGTGAACTAAGTCGAGAGGAAACAACGACAGTATGCCGAAGATCAGCATTGTGGGGACGGGATATGTGGGTTTGGTGACCGGCGCTTGTTTCGCCGAAGTCGGCCATCAGGTGATCTGCGTGGATAACGATTTGAAAAAGGTGGAGGTGTTGCGGGCGGGCGGCATTCCCATTTACGAGCCGGGCCTTGAGGAAATCGTGAAACGCAATGTCCTTGCCGGACGATTGCGTTTTACGGGCGAGATTGCCGACGGGGTAAAGAATTCCGAGGTGGTCTTCATCGCCGTGCCCACGCCGCCAAATCCCGACGGCTCGGTGGACATGAGTTTTGTTGAGCGGGTGGCGCGGGAGATCGCCGGAACCATGACGGACTACAAGATTGTTGTGGACAAATCCACCGTGCCGGTCAAAACGGGCGAGAAAGTCGCGGAAACCATCAAGCGCTACAACAAGCACAAGGTCGACTTCGATGTCGTCAGCAATCCCGAGTTCCTGCGGGAGGGTTGCGCCGTGCAGGACCTCATGCAGCCGGATCGCATCGTGATCGGTGTCGGCGGCCCGAGGCCCGTCGCCAAAATGAAGGAGATTTATTCGCCGTTCCACGCGCCGATCATTGTCACGGACATCAACAGCGCGGAGTTGATCAAGCACGCCTGCAATTCATTTCTCGCCCTGAAAATTTCGTACGCCAATGCGTTGTCGGTGATTTGCGAAGCCAGCGGCGCCAATATTTCCGACGTCGTCAACGGCATGGGCCTGGACAAACGCATCGGGCGGGCGTTTCTCAACGCGGGTCTCGGCTATGGCGGTTCGTGTTTCCCGAAGGACCTGAGCGCCTTTGTTCACATCGCGGAAGCGCTGGGCTACGATTTCCGCCTGCTCAAGGAAGTGCAGCGAATCAATGCGGACCAGATCCAGCACTTCCTGAAGAAAGTCCACGACACATTGTGGATTGTGAAGGACAAGACCTTGGGCGTCCTCGGGCTGGCGTTCAAGCCGAACACGGATGATATGCGGCTCGCGCCGTCGCTGGAGGTCATCCGGACCTTGCAGAAGGAAGGCGCAAAAATTCGCGCGTACGATCCCAAGGCGATGGACAAGGCCCGCGAGGTATTGCCGGGCGTGGAGTTTTGCGAGAGTCCGTACGCCGCCGCGGCGGGAGCCGACGGACTGATCATCTGCACCGAATGGGATGAATTCCGTCAGCTCGACCTGGAGAAACTGCGCGCGGTCATGAGCCAGCCCATTGTATTCGACGGTCGCAACCTGTACGAACCGCAGAAGATGGCCGAGTTGGGGTTTGTCTACAAGAGCATCGGCAGGTGATATGCACCGCGGTGCAGCCATCCTGCTGCTGCTGGCTGTGGCTGTTGTACCTGTGCTCGGGCAACCGGCTTTTCCACCCATCACGTCCCGGGATCGCATTGTAGTGGTCGCGCCGCATCCCGACGACGAAGTGCTCGGGGCGGGCGGAATCATTCAGCAAGCCTGTGCGGTGGGGGCGGAAGTACACGTGATTTATCTCACCAACGGCGACCACAACCAATTGGCTTTCAAGCTCTACAAGTTGAGCCTGCATCTCAACCCGGTGCAGTATCTTTTTTTTGGCAACTTGCGGCAGCGCGAAGCCGTCGCGGCCACGGCGATCCTCGGCCTGTCACGGGAACAACTGACCTTCCTCGGGTTTCCGGACTACGGGACGATGTCCATCTGGCGGGATTATTGGCGCGAGCCGGTGCCGTACCGCAGCGACGCGACCCTCAGTAACGCCGTGCCGTACGAGCAAGCCTACGTCTTCGGGCAACCCTATACGCCCGAAAACGCCGTCGCGGATTTCGTCGAGTTGTTTCGCCGCTTGCGGCCGACCCGAGTCTTTGTCACCCATCCGGCCGATACCAACTCTGACCATCGTGGGGCTGCGAATTTCGTCCGCTTGGCCGCGCTGGAAGTCAGCGCCGAACAGCCCCCGCCGCGCATTTACTATTACATTATCCACTTCGGCCGCTGGCCGTCACCCTACCATTACCATCCCGAATTGGAATTGAAGCCACCCCGGCAGTTGTTGGACGACGGGGAATGGTTTTCCATTCCGCTCACACCGGAGCAGACGGAACGCAAATACAACGCGATCATCAAGAATCGCACGGAATTGACCACCCGCGAGTATTATCTGGTCTCGTTCGCGCGCGCCAACGAGATTTTTGCGGCGATCGACCCCTTGCCCGTGCCGGTCGTGCCCGCAGACACAGTGATCGACTGGAAAAAGGCGGTGCGCACCAAGGTCATCGGTTTTGGCGCCACCGATTCGGTTTACCATCCCGATATGGAACGGCTCTTCAACGAGGAATTCGCTGCGATGGAGTTGGAGGAAACCGCGTACCTGCGCCAGGGAACCGACCTGATTGCGCAGGTCACACTCCGCAACCGGCTGGGCAAACGCGCCAACGTGTATTTGCACCTCTACGGTTACCGGCGCGGGGAAGATTTTGCGGCGATGCCGAAGATCCA
The DNA here is from genome assembly GCA_052146795.1 of Verrucomicrobiia bacterium. Taxonomy (GTDB): domain Bacteria; phylum Verrucomicrobiota; class Verrucomicrobiia; order Palsa-1439; family Palsa-1439; genus Palsa-1439. The sequence continues at coordinate 2,438 of JBKQMH010000106.1, read as the reverse complement.
CATCAACGTTACGCCGATCGGCACCGTGCACGTGTTTGACGGCAGCCGGCGGTTGAAAGAGGATGATGCTATCGTTAACGGTCTTGGCAATCACTTGATCGTGCGGTTGCCATTGAGCCTGTTGGGGAACAAGACACCCGACTATCTGTTCACGGCGACACGGGCCAACCTCGGCGAGGTCGCGGCGGACGATACGGCGTGGCATCTCTTTTCGCTGTCCAACGACGCGGAAACCGGGCATACAATTCGCGACAACGCCGCAGGCAGGGGAGAATAAGCATGGATTACTTGGTCACAGGAGGAGCTGGGTTCATCGGCTCGAACATTGCCGAGCACCTGGTGGGGTTGGGGCATCCCGTGCGCATCCTCGACAATTTCTCCAGCGGCAAGCGCACGAACCTCCGCATGTTCGCCGACAAATTGGAGATCGTGGAAGGTGATTTGCGCGATCCCCAAGCGGTGGCCCACGCGGTCACCGGCGTGCGCTTCGTGCTGCACCTGGGCGCGATACCGAGCGTGATCCGCTCGGTGGAAGACCCGCGGACAACGAGCGAAGCCAACATCATGGGCACGGTGAACCTGCTCATTGCCGCCCGGGACGCGGGTGTCCGGCGCGTGGTGTTCAGTTCCTCATCGAGCGTGTACGGCGACACGCCCACGTTGCCCAAGCGCGAAGATATGCCGCCATCGCCGTTGTCACCGTATGCCGTCCACAAGATCACCGGAGAATACTACGGCACCATCTTCCATCAGTTGTACGGGCTGGAGACGGTCTCGCTACGGTATTTCAATGTGTTTGGACCGCGGCAGGACCCGCAATCGCAATACGCGGCCGTCATCCCGCGGTTCATCACCGCCATCCTGAAGGACCAGTCGCCGACGATCTATGGCGACGGAAAACAGACACGCGACTTCTCTCATGTCGAAAACATCATTGACGCCAACGTGCTCGCCTGTCAGGCCCCCAAGGAGGCGCTCGGGCAGGCCTTCAACATCGCCTGCGGCGGCCGGGTGTCGCTATTGGATCTGGTGGACACGGTAAACAAGATTCTCGGCAAACGTGTTCAGCCGAAGTTTGACCCGCCGCGCCCCGGCGATATCCTCCACAGCCAGGCCGACATCTCGAAGGCCGAGAAACTCCTCGGCTGGAAACCTCGCGTTGGATTTCGCGAAGGCATCGAGAAAGCCGTCGCGTGGTATCAGCAGCAAGGGTAGGGCGACGTCGCCCGCACCGCCGAATCCCGAAAATTCTCCGTGCAAAATTTTGCCGACGTGTGTATGTAAACGGGGCGTTTGCATTATGAGCTTGTTCCGACCCAATTTCAAACTGCCGGGCGCGGTCGAGACGGAGGACCTTGTCAAGCCAGCAGGCGCGAAGCTGTTTTCGCGCGGGGCGAAAAACGGCGTCTCCGATCGGGTTTCGGATGCCGTCCGCGACGCGGCGACGAAGGACGCCGCAGAAGTCTTGCAACAGCTCGGCACTTCGCCCACCGGCCTGACCGGGGAAGAGGCTGCGGCCCGGTTGGAGCAATACGGTCCCAACGAAGTCGCGCAGGAGAAGCGGCACGGGTGGTTGGACCGGTTGCGTACCGCCGCGATCAACCCGCTCGTCATCCTGCTCACCATCCTCGCCATTCTGACCTTCGCGACAGCGGAAGACCGCAGCGATATTATCGGCGGAGTCGTGATGGTGGTGATGGTGTTGCTCGGCCTGTCGCTACGGTTCATCCAGGAAACCAGGGCCGACAACGCCGCCGCCAAACTCAAGGCGATGATCAAAGTCACCGCCACCGTCATCCGCGACGGCCAGCCGAAGGAAATTCCGTTGCGGGAGATCGTGCCGGGTGACGTGGTCAAGCTGTCCGCCGGCGACATGATCCCCGGGGATGTCCGCCTTGTTTCGGCCAAGGATCTGTTTCTCATTCAGGCGACGCTCACCGGCGAGTCGCTGCCCGTGGAGAAGAGCGACGCGCGCGACGCGCGTGACAAGGTGTCTCCGATCGAGCGCACGAACCTCTGTTTTCTTGGCACGAGCGTCGAGAGCGGCACGGCCACGGCGGTGATTGTCGCCACCGGCGGGCATACTTATTTCGGAACAATGGCGCGGAGCCTCGTCGGTCAGCCGGTGCAAACGGCCTTCGACAAAGGCGTGAAGAGGTTTACCTGGCTGATGATCCAGTTCATGGCGGTGATGGTGGCGGCCGTGTTCCTCATCAACGGGTTGATGAAGCACAATTGGAAAGATGCGTTCTTCTTCGCGCTGGCGGTGGCGGTGGGGCTGACGCCGGAAATGCTGCCGATGATCGTATCGGTGTGCCTGTCCAAGGGTGGTCTCGCGATGTCGCGGAAGAAAGTCATCGTCAAGCGGCTCAATTCCATCCAGAACTTCGGCGCGATGGACGTGTTGTGCACGGACAAGACCGGCACGCTCACGATGG
>JBKQMH010000105.1:0-3521 GCA_052146795.1 Verrucomicrobiia bacterium | reverse complement strand
GACCGGGTCCCGTCCCAAATCGAGGTGCAGAGATAGATCGAATAGCTAAAGCAGCCGATCCAGGCCACGACGCGGGCGGGGCGGGAGTTGAGGAACGAGCCCAGCCAACCCTCGCCGAGGGGAGTATGGACGACGGCCAGGAGTATGCAGCCATATCCTAGGTAGAGTTCCGTCAGCCCGACCGTTGGGACGAAGGCGCAGGTCTCTTTTTGCAAGATCAACATCGGGCTGAGGAGTAACAATCCTGTCCAGAGCAGAGTCCTTCGGCGTCGCAGGATCGGTTCCAGGACACCGGGGCGACAATGGTGCAGAAACGCCAACAACACGCCGAAAAAGAGGCTGTCCACCCGGAGATGGGTCAGGAACAGGTAATGGTCGTTGCTGTAAGGGACTCCCGAAAAGAAGAGATACAAACGCCACACGAGACAGCCAATCCCCAGTACAGCGGCGATGAGAGGCACCGATACGAACGGACGGGGCTGGGTCCGGCTGGCCCACAAGAGCACGACCGGCAGAGCGAGATAGAAATGTTCTTCAATCGCCAGGCTCCACGTGTGGGTGCGCACCATCCCCAGGTAGTTTTGCAAGTGCGCCAATTGTGGCAGCATCTTCACCGTCAACGATTTCATGTCACCGAGTTCGTGCGTCACCGTCATGAGCACAAAGAGGAAAGCCAGGTATGCATAATACGAGGGCCAAATCTTGAAAATCCGGCGAATAAGGAACCGCCCGATGGTCCATTCTCTTCTGGGTGTTAAACTCCTTGAACAGCAGACCACCAACCAGGAAGCCACTGAGCACAAAGAACAGATCGACACCCGTCCAGCCAAACCGGGAAAGAACGGCCGGAAAATATCGGAACCATGAGGAACCGGCCTCACTCGGATACACCGGCTGATGGCGACCGAGCACGAGAAGGATCGCCATCCCGCGAAGGAAATCCAACTGCGGCAATCGTCCTGCCTGACTCGGAGTCAACAAGTTCCTCGTTGCTTTCAGTCAGTTAGGTGTTCCGCCAATTCGCGCTCAATGGCAGTCTTCATGACGCGTTGGGCTGCTGCGCTGAATTCCGAGCCGATAACGCTCTCCACAGTTTGACTGGAATCTTGCAGACGACACGTCCCGCAATCAGGGCGATGGCGAGAACCCAATCAAACGGCGTCGGCTCACGGCGTTTGATTGTGCGGTAAAGGCAGTCTTCGGGGCCAAAGCGGTGGACCGGTTCGAAGCCGGCCGCCCGCACCAATTCGTTGAGGAACCGGCCCTGAATGGCTGTGCGGGTGAGGTGCAGCGGGTGGCGTTCCGTCTTGCCGAAGCTCTCAGTAAAGATGAGTAAACCTCCGAGACGCAACACGCGGTTCATGTCCCGCAAAGCAGCCAACAAATTCGGCAGATGTTCAAAGACTTCAACGCTGATAACGGCATCGTTGTCACGGCTTTGGCCGGGATGCGTCACGACGGTCACCGGGACTTGTTGTTTTTGGAAGCGCCACGAGGCGAATCGGAATGTCTGTCCGCCGGGCAGGTCGTAGTATGTCCATTGAAGGCCCGCGCGGGTAAACCACATCGCATCGGTGCCGATACCGCCGCCAAACTCAAACACCCGCCGAGCACCGATCTTCTGCAAGGTTTCCATCATGGTCTCACGAGTCATCTTGCGAAACGGATTCTCGCCGTCGATCAACAATTCATACAGATAGGCGTCAGTTTCCTGGTAGAACCGTTCGATCTGGCGGGAGGTCACCGGCCGTTTCTCGTGCCATTCTGCCGCGATCTGGCCGCCCAATCCGTGGAGTTCCTCTTCCAGCCGTCTCGCGACCTGGTCCACCGGAACGCCGTTATAGGCACTCAACTCATGGGCGAGTCCCTGCAGGCGTGCGGACGAGACGCTGAAATCATTCAGGTGGGCCGTCGTCATGTGCGAGGCGGCGGCGAGGCATCCCCGCGTGAGGAGCCGCACGGCGGCGAGTTCGGTTCCGAGACCGTCCATCAAGGGAGCGATTTGTTTGTCGCCGTACTCGTGCTTGTCGTAGATGTTTCGAAGCATGTAGCGCTGGATCGACCACACAACCTGTTCGGCCTCCGGCCGCAACGCGGCGAGATAGGAATTGAACAAGTCGCGCTCGGTGCCCGGGTGGTCCCGGATGCGCTTCAACACAGTGAGCACGGCTTCGTTGAAGGTGCAGCCGCGCGCTTCATACTCGAGCGCGACGAACAAGTGAAACAGGTCCCTTCCGGGCCAGCCGCCAGTGTCTGCCAAATCCCAGTCGACAACTCCGGTGAGCTGGCATGATTGCGGATTGAAGACCAGATTTTGCAGACTGAAATCGCCGTGGGCTGTGACGGTCTGAACGCGTTTGCCCAACAGGTCGCGGCGGCATAAGGCTTTCAATTCCGCAACGTTCCCTCCCAGTTTGTCGATGTAATCCACCAGCCAGTCGAAGTTTTCATGCAACCATCCGTCGGTACACGCTTGTTTCTGAAGTGTCTCCCGATGGAACCCGGTGATAAAGTGGACGGCGTGACGCAAGGCCACGGTCAGTTTCCGTTGATCTCCCAACAGCTTGCCGCCGGAAATGCCGGGAAAGGCTGACGAGGCAAAGTACGGCTGTCCCTGCAATTCTCCTTCAGCGATCGGCTTCGGGATCAACGGTTGCTGCGGAGAGTAAATCTGTTTCAGATTGGCGATTTCCTCCCGCATTCGTAGTTCGGCGCGCGACGTCAGTGGCAGTCGGATCAGAACTTCGGGAGTAAACAGGAGGGCTGCCGCCGTGCGGGTGACATGGATGCGAACGGCTTCCGACGTAGTAATACCAACGCGGCGCAGGAGGCGGTCGACAAAACGGTCCGACCCTTGGGTCTTGGAGGCGATGATGGAATAGGTCGGAGAGAATTCGCGGAAGATATTCACCCGTTTGCACACCTGCATGCCGAGACGTCCGAGAAGCGAGGTAGGATACAGAGCCCGCGCGAGGTTTTGTGGCCGATTCAGGTCGATCAACTCACTGAATTCACGGTATTCGGGAAACGGACAGTAGAAACTGGCAGTCATGAACCCGGCGTCGCGCAGCAGCTTGCGGTAGCCGCGCCAACTGTAGGTGTATGTCCGGTACGGCTCGCGGCGTTTCGCGAGTGAATAGCGGTTGGCCCAGGAACGGGGCAGCAACGTGGCATATTTGAGTTTGGAATGTTCATCGGGTTTCCCGAGGAAATACCCGTAGCCGATTCGATTCTCGATGCCGATGTAGACTTCCCCATCAGGCTTCAACACGCGCGCGATTTCCCGGAGCAGACGCAGTTGTGCTTCGCGCGGGTCAACGATATCCGGGAATGAAACCGGTACCTGCCACGGGGCGAAAGGAACCTTTTGCATGCAACACGGCCCGAATGCCCTATCAGAACCGGCCGGCTCCGTAGCCCATCTTCCGCTTCCAAGGAAGCATGCCTGCGCGGATTGCCGTCTCTGCCAGCTTTGCAGCGACTCCCGTTGTAACTGCTGCCGAAGCGCAAAGACACCGGGA
>JBKQMH010000104.1:0-25845 GCA_052146795.1 Verrucomicrobiia bacterium | reverse complement strand
CCGGCGGCGGGGGCATCCCCGTGGTGCAGGATGACCAGGGCAACCTCAGCGGCGCCGCCGCCGTGATCGACAAGGACCTGGCCTCCGCCGTGCTCGCCAAGGAAATCGCCGCGGATCTGCTGGTGATTTCCACCGCCGTCGAACAGGTCTGCCTGAATTTCGGCAAACCCGATCAGAAAGCGCTCGATCGCCTGAGTCTCGCCGACGCCAAACGCTACATGACCGAGGGCCACTTCAAACCCGGCTCGATGCTGCCCAAAATCCAGGCCTGCATCCAATTCATCGAGAACGGCGGCACCGAAGCCCTCATCACCTGTCCCGAAGCCCTCCCGCGGGCCCTCGACGGCAAGGCCGGCACGCGCATCACGGCGTGACTCCCGCTGGCTAGGACAATACAATTGCAGGAATAACACCGCATGTGGTAAACGCTTAGGAACTAAAACGTTACCCAGTTCCCACGAAACTTGGCCTCATAATTAGGTTGTCCGTAGAAATTCCAAAAAAGTTCAGAGAAAGGAACCAATGAAGGAAAGTGTCAACGAGAAAGTTTTAGCCAAGACCGTTCAACGCTGCCGGGAGAGAGAGATCATCATTCCCACTTTTGCCGAGCAGAAGGATCCGTCCAAGGTCCCGCAGAAGATCAAAGACAAATTGAAGAACGTCGGCCTGCAGGACGTGAATCCTGCAAACCTGTTCCGGATAACCTGGAAAAACAACCCGAAGGAAAACGGCGGCAGCGGCTTGTTTGACGGGGTGAACTACATCGAAATTCCGCCGGAGCTTAGCGGGGTCAAAGCAAAGATCGTCGGGCTGCTGGGCAAATGGTTCCCGACCGGCGCCCACAAGGTCGGCGCGGCATTCGGGTGCTTGGCGCCCCGCTTGGTAACGGGCGGATTCGACCCGACCACCCAAAAAGCGGTCTGGCCATCCACGGGAAATTACTGCCGGGGCGGCGCGTTCGACTGTGCTCTGCTGGCCTGCGATGCAATCGCGATCTTGCCGAAAGGGATGAGCAAAGAACGATTCGAGTGGCTCGAGGCAATCGGCACCAGCGAAATTATCGCCACGCCCGGTTGCGAGAGCAATGTGAAGGAAATCTACGACAAGTGCTGGGAACTACGAAGGGAACGCGGCAACAAGATCGTCATACTCAACCAATTCGACGAGTTCGGCAATTGCTGCTGGCATTACGAGGTCACCGGTTCGGCGATTGAAGAGGTCTTCCACAAACTCAAAGGGAAGAACTCGCGCCTGAGCGCCTATGTCTCGGCGACCGGTTCGGCCGGTACCATCGGCGCCGGCGAATACTTGAAGAAGGCGTTTCCGCTGATCAAAGTCGGGGCGACCGAGGCCCTGCAGTGTCCGACTCTCTACTTGAACGGGTTTGGCGGCCACCGGATCGAAGGCATTGGCGACAAGCACGTCCCGTGGATTCACAACGTCCGCAATACCGACAACGTCATCGCGATCGACGACGAAAACACGATGCGGCTCCTACGTCTGTTCAACGAGCCCGCCGGCAAGAAACGCCTGGAAAAGGAAGGGGTGAAAAAAGAACTCCTCGAGAAACTTCCCATTCTTGGGATTTCCAGCATCTGCAATCTTCTCGCTTCGATCAAACTCGCCAGGTATTACGAGATGAACGAGGACGACATCATCTTTACGATCTTCACGGATTCTGCCGGCATGTACCAGTCCCGCCTGAAAGAGCTGGAACAGGAGCACGGGAAGTACTCCGAAACCGATGCGGTAGTCGATTTCGAGCGGTATCTGCAGGGCGTCGGAATCGACTGGGTGAAAGAGCTTTCTTACTGGGACCGGAAAGCACTGCACAACCTGAAGTATTTCACTTGGGTGGAACAGCAGGGCAAGACCGCGGAAGAGTTGGATGCCCTCTGGAAGCCGGAGTTCTGGGATGAAATGTTTGCGCAGATTCCCGTCTGGGACAAGCTGATTAAAGAGTTTAACGGCCAGACGGGACTCCTGAAAAAACTATAGCTGATAACTCGCGGAAAGTCGTTTTGGTAGTTCAGGGACCACCGAACAGGAAGGTCTCCAGATGGACGGTATAACGTTCGAGAGCAACGTCAGGGAAGTTTACGCTCTGGCCACGCCGGATCTCTGGCTGCGCGAGCAGTCCAAGATCGCCGACATCGACAAGAAACTTGCCGGAGTGCGGGGATAGTAGCCGCGGCAACGTTTGACGGGATTATCGCCTCGTAGCACACAGGGTCACCCTTTCGTTCAGGGTGACCCTGTGCGTTATTGCGTCGCGTTAGGCCCGCAGCCTACAGCACCTTGCGCTTCTTCAATTCCTTATCCAGCGCCCCGAGGTCGGGCGCGATGTGGATGGGGCTGCCGGCCGTTTCGATGGCGGCTTTGATGTCCTTCAGGCCGTTACCGGTGATCACGGCACAGACACTTTCACCCTTCTTGATGATGCCATCGGCCACAGCGCGTTTGACGCCGGCAACGCTGGCCGCGCCGCTGGGTTCGCCGAACACGCCGCTGAGGCGCGCGGTCTTGTTCATCGCGTCCATGATCTCCGCGTCGGACACGGCTACGATTTCGCCATGCGACTCGCGGATGGCCTGGACGGCTTTGCGCCAGTTACGGGGCGTGCCGCAGTCGATGCTGTCGGCCCGGGTGCCACCCTCGACGGGCACGAGTTCTTTGCCCGAGTGAAACGCGTCGGCGATGGGTTTGCAGCCGGTGGCCTGCACGCCGAGCATGCGCGGCAGTTTCTTGATGAAGCCCAGTTGGTGCATCTCGCGGATGCCTTTCCAGGTGCCGGCGATGGTGCACCCGTCCCCCACGCTCAGGCAGACCCAATCGGGCATCATGTCGGAGAATTGTTCGGCGATTTCGAGGCCGCAGGTTTTTTTCCCTTCGACGAGGTAGGAGTTGATGGCGCAATTCCGGTTGTACCAGCCGTACTTCGCGCAGGCGTCCATGCAGAAATCGGTCGCCGCGTCGTAGTTGCCTTTCACCTTGATGACGGTCGAACCGAACACGAGCAGTTGTGCGATCTTCGGTTCCGGCGCCTTCTCGGGGACGAAAATGAACGCGGAGAGGCCCACGGCCGCCGCGCAACACGCGAGGGACGAGGCTGCATTGCCCGTCGAGGCCGTCGAGATGGTCTTCGCGCGGTACTCGATGGCCTTCATCACACCCACCGAGCTGGCGCGGTCCTTGAACGACGCGCTCGGGTTGCGTCCGTCGTCCTTCAAATAGAAATCGCGCACCCCAACCCATTCATTGAGACGATCGGTGTGATAGACGGGCGTGTAGCCGATCTGCAACCGCGGTAACGGCAGCGAGAAGTCGATGGGGATCAGTTCTTCGTAGCGCCAGTGTGTGTGCGGCCGTTGCGCCAGCGCCTGGCGGGTCAATGTCTTGGCGACTTTGGCGTAATCGTATTCGACATCGAGGATGCCCCAAACGCCGCACTTGTCGCACGTGTACCGGTTGTCCGCGGGATACTTCTCGCCGCAAATAATGCAACGTAAATGAGAGATATGTTGGATAGCCATGACACGAGTGTAGGCGCGCCGCGTTGTGGAATCAACCTGTTATCACGCCGCTCAGCGGTTGTGGCTGCGCGCGCAGAACGCGGCAGGCTTCGCGGGCAATCATCAGTTCCTCGCGCGTGTGGATGACCAGAATCCGCACTGCGGAAGCATCGGCCGCAATGTCGCCGTCGGGGCGACAGGTCGCATTGCGCTCCAAGTCCAGTTGTACCCGGAGGCACTCCAGCCCATCGCAAACGGCGGCACGCATGGCTGGCGAGTTCTCGCCGATACGGTCGGTGAACACCAGCGCGTCCAGGCCGCCCATCGTGACCGCGAGCGCGCCGATGGCGGAACGGACACGGTCGGCGAACATTTCGAACGCAAGCTGCGCGCGTTGGTGGCCCTGGCTGGCTGCCGACTCGATCTGCGCGAGGTCCGAAGACACGCCGGATACTCCGAACAGCCCGGACCGATGCGTCAGCGCATCATCGAGTTCGTTGACGGTCAATCCGCGATGGAGCAGGAGGTGGATCAGCATGCCCGGATCCATCGAACCCGAGCGCGTTCCCATCATCAGTCCGTCGAGCGGCGTGAATCCCATGGTCGTGGTCACCGGTTCACCGCCGAGCACCGCTGTGGCGGAACAACCGCCGCCGAGATGGCAGACGACCAGACGCAACTTCGAGGGGTCCCGGCCCAGCAATTCCACGGCACGGCCGACGCAGTAGCTGTTGCTGATTCCGTGAAACCCGATCCGCCGCACCCCGAATTTCTCGTACCACTCGTACGGCTGAGCGTACATGTAGGCTCGTGCGGGCAGCCGCGCAAAAAACGCGGTGTCGAACACGGCCACCTGTGGCACGCGGGGCAGTGCGCTCTTGACCGCCCGGATCGCGGCGAGGGCCGGCGGGTTGTGCAACGGCGCGAGGGTGGCCAGACCCGCGATTGTCGCCTCCACATTGTCGTCGATCAATGTACTGTTGCGGAATTCCGTTCCGCCATGGACCACGCGGTGGCCGACCACGGTGATATCACCCTCGGCCGTCAGCGCGCGAACGGCGCAAGTCGCCGCGGCGGAGTCGTCGGCAACGGCGACCACCGAGCGCTCCTCACGGGAACCGCGGCGCAGAAGGAATCGTGCTCCCTGGCGGTTACCATCCGCCCAGTCAATTGAGCCCGACACCAGGGACTCGCGCGCCTCGGCGTCAAACAGACCAAATTTCAAACTTGTAGAACCTGCATTGATGACCAATATGCTCATAAAGATGTCCCGGATATTTGTTCCCTTTGACGATCTCGACAAGGCATGTTGCGCTGTCCCCGTTGAACGTTGAGGAGCTGAAGCGCGCCCTGTTCCTTGTCTCAGACTACCGCGAAACCGCCCACGAGCAAGACAATCACGCCGACCACGCCCGGCGCGATTGGATCGACTGCGGAAGCGCACGCGCGGATGACGACTCCCCAGAGGTCCGCCGCTCGGCGTTAGGCCCTTCGTTCGGCTTTTATCTTGACACACTCTGGTTGGCAGGAAGAATAGCCACAAATGGAAAGTGTGATTGACGCGATAAAACGGCGCGTGGAGGAACAGCGCGAGGACATCCTGAAGTTTCTCCGCGATATTGTCGCGATTCCCTCGATGGATTCACAGCTCAAGGAGGTCGGCGACCGCATTGGCGAGGAGATGAAGCGGCTCAAGTTTGACGAAGTGCGGTTCGACAAGATGGGCAACATCCTCGGCCGGATCGGCACCGGCAAGCGCGTGTTGGTATACGATTCGCATATTGACACCGTCGGCATCGGCGACCGGGAGCTGTGGCAGTGGGATCCGTTCAAGGGAAAAATCGAAGACGGCAAACTCTATGCGCGCGGGACCTGTGACGAGAAGGGTTCCACGCCGGGCATGATCTGCGGCCTGGCGCTGGCGCGCGATTTGGGCCTGCTTGAGGGATTCACCGCCTACTATTTTGGCAACATGGAGGAATGGTGCGACGGCATCGCCCCGAACGCGTTCGTCGAAGTGGACCCGAAAGTGCGGCCTGATTTCGTCGTCATCGGTGAGCCGACCAAGATGCAGGTGTATCGCGGACACAAGGGGCGGCTCGAGTTGAAAATTGTTGCCGGCGGAAAATCGGCCCACGCGGCCCATCACCACCTCGGCGACAACGCCGTGTACAAGATGATCAACATCATTCAGTCTGTCCGCGAATTCGATCGCCGCCTCGGTCGCCATCATGCCCATCCGTTCCTCGGCAAACCGACGGTGGCGGTCACGCATGTCGAGGCGCGGACGGCGTCGGTCAATGCCGTACCCGACCAGTTCACGATTTTCCTCGATCGACGCCTCACGGTTGACGAACCCAAGGACGAGGTGCTCGCGTCGATCCGGGGACTGATTCCCGATTACTTGCAGGACGAGGTCAAAGTCGAAGAATTGTTCTACGATACACCGAGCTACACGGGTTTTGTGTTTCCGGTGGACAAGTTCTATCCCGCGTGGGTGCTTGAGGACAAACATCCGCTGGTGCAAGGGGGCCAGCAAGCCATTCAGGAGTTGTGGGGCAAAACCCGCCCGACCGGCAAATGGGGGTTCTCGACGAATGGCACCTACTGGGCGGGCAAAGCCGGAATCCCATCGATTGGGTTCGGGCCGGGTGACGAAGAGTGGGCGCATATGATCGACGAGCATATCAGCCTGGAGGAAGTTGTGCGCGCGACCGAGTGGTACGCGCTGTTGCCGAAGCAAATTAAGTAAATAACTAATAACTGACACAGCAAACTGTTAGCCCGCGAACCTGCGCGAGTCTTCGCGATGGGTCGCCAGCGTCGAACCACACCGATTCGCGGACAACCAAAAGGAGAATTGAGGTATGCGAAGTTTTCTGGGACGTGACATTCTATCGCTCAAGGATTTTGAACGGGAGGAATTTTTTCGTGTGTTCGAAACTGCCCAGCAATTGGAACCCATCCCGAAGAGCCGGCGCAACTCCGACATGCTCAAGGAGAAGACGCTTGTCACCGCGTTCTATCAGCCCAGCACGCGCACGCGCTTGGCGCACGAAGCGGCGATGCACCGCCTTGGCGGTCACGTCACGGGCTTTTCGGACGCGAAGATGACGCGCGCTGGTGACTTTTACCAGGAGTCCATCAAGGATACGGTCAAGATGCTGGAGTACTACGGCGACGTGATCGTGATGCGCCATTTCCAGCAGGGCGCGCCGCACGAAGCTGCCAAATGGGCCAGCATCCCCATCATCAACGGTGGCGACGGCTGGGGCGAACATCCCACACAAATCCTGACCGATCTGTACACCGTTCTCCGTGAGAAGGGCCGCATCGACGGCCTGAACTGGCTCGCCGTCGGCGACATGCGCATGCGCACCATGCACTCGCTCGGCTACGCCTTGTCGCAGTTCGATTGTCCGATCACGTTCGTTGGGCCGCCCAACATGACGCTCACCAAGGAGTTCAAGGAAGAGTTGAAACAGTACTCTGTGAACTTCTCCGAGGCCGAGCATGTGGAACAGGTCATTGCCAAGGCGGACGTGATTCTCGTCGAGCCAGTCGTGCAGCCCGATTACACCAAGTCGCGGGATGACCGCGGCAAGGGGGAGCTCGGCCTTACGCCCGCGAATTACAAGATCACGCGCAAACTCCTGGAGAAGAAAGCCAAGTCCGACGCGATCCTGTTGCATTCGCTGCCGCGCATGGACGAAATACCGACCGACGTGGACACCACGCGCTGGTCGCGTTACTGGCAGGAAGCCTTTAACGGCGTCGTGATGCGCATGGCGCTGTTGGCGCTGATCCTCGGGAAGATGGAATAGCCAGCACCGGCGGCACACCCAGTAGACGGTTTGCGGTGAAGGTAAAACGGGCGGAGGTTTGTGTCTTGCCCGACGGGAAATTTCTTGCAATAATTTCACCGTGTTTTACCAGCCGAAGGTCATTGAAGAAGCTCTCGGGCTCAAAGCGGAACTGAAGGAACGCGGCGCGTTCCTTGCCGGCGGCACGGACGTCGTCGTGTTGATGAACCATGGCAAGGCCGCGCCCGAGAACTTCATCGACCTGACGCACATTTCCGAATTGCGCGCCATCCATCGGCACAATGGCACGTTGGAACTGGCCGGCAACGTCACGCACGCCCAGGCCGGGAAGCTTCCGATCCGTTGTCTCGCGCTCGCGTCGCTCAGCGTCGGCGGCCCGGGCATCCGCGAACTCGGCACGCTGGCTGGCAATCTGGCGACCGCATCGCCCGCGGGAGACGGCTCGACGGCCCTGCTGGCGCTTGATGCGGAAGTGGAATTGACCAGCGTTCGCGGTGCGCGCCGCATGCCGCTGGATAAATTCTTTCTGGCTTATCGCCGGACCATGCTCGCCGACGACGAGATGATTACCAGGATCATCGTGCCGACGAATTACAAGAGCGATTGGGCCAAGAACGGCAAACGGGGCGCGATGAACATCTCGATTGTGGCGGCGGCGGTGGCGATCACGCCGATGAAGGAAGCGCGCATCGCGCTGGCATCGGTCGCGGCCACGCCCATGCGCTGCTACAAGGCGGAGAAGTTTCTGGCGGAGCACGGTCTGGATGCGGGTACGATTCAGCAGGCGGCGCAGATTGTGCGCGGTGAGATCAAGCCGATCACCGACCATCGCGCGAGCGCGGATTACAAGGTGCATCTGTCGGGCGTGATGGTGCGACGGTTGTTGGAGAATTTGGTGAAGGCATGAAGAAGGCGGCGAAGAAAACTCTACCTGCGAATGGCGGCGGACTCTGGCCGCTCCGCTTCACACTCAACGGCAAGAAGGTTTCCGCCAAGGTGCGGCCGACTCAGACGCTGCTCGATTTTCTGCGGATTGAAATGGGACTGACCGGCACGAAGGGCGCGTGCCTCGAAGGCGAATGCGGGAGCTGTTACGTGCTCGTCGACGGCAAGCCGATGAATTCCTGCCTGATGCTGACGCCGCAGGTGCAGGACCGCAACGTGGTCACGATCGAAGGTTTCGCTCACAGCAAGAAGCTCGATGTCATCCAGCAGAAATTCGTCGAATGCGGCGCGGTGCAATGCGGCTATTGCACGCCGGGCCTGATTGTGGCCGCGAAGGCGTTGCTCACCGAGAATCCGCACCCGACGCGCGAGGAGTTTCTCGTCGGCATGGAGGGGAACATCTGCCGTTGCACGGGGTACAACAAGATCCTGCGCGCCTGTGAACTCGCCGCGGACGAACTGGGGCTGAAGAAGAAACGCGAGTAGGTACTTAATACAAATGGCCGGTAGCCGAGCGCCGTCCGTGATTTACTGAGCGGTGTCCGCGCGGAACTGAGCCCCTGAGTATCAGGCGCTGACGGAGATTCCGGCAATCGCGGGGCAGCGATGACGCACCGCCGCACCTACCGTTGCCGTCAGTCGTGTCCTGCCTCTCTTTTTCTGTCCGTTGCCCTGCGCTTGCTCGCCGCAGCGGGCTTGTCGAAGCGGTGCTGCCTGACTACACTTCGACGCGATGGCTGAAACTGAATCAGGAAATCCTAACCGGCTGTACCGGTTTTTGCGAGCAGTACACGCGAAGCAGGCGATTGAAACCAAGCGACTGAGGGTCGGTCGGTTGGCAGAGCTGAATGACCCATTTGAGTTGAGGCCGGCGATACTTGGCCTTCCCGAAGACGCCTCTCCTGAGATGATTGATAAACATGAGAGGGTCGGGATTGATAGGTTGAATGGCTTGGCCGGCATTCTATGTTTCTGCAAAACCATTTCGGATCCAGCGGTGTGGACCCATTACGGCGACGAACACAGAGGCGTTGCGCTCGGTTTTGACTATCCTTCACTGGAACAGAAGGTTAAATACGGTGATGTAACGAAGGTGTGTTATCCGGCTTCAGAGCTGCGTCCCCAGATTGACTATCGAGTTTTGTCGCATGTGTCAGACGAGGACAACGATAAACTGGGACAGACTCTCCTCAGTCGAAAGGCGAAAAGCTGGCAGTATGAACAGGAGTATCGAATTTTTGCTCCACTGAACCTGTTTAAGGACGGCATGTACTGGCAACAACTTCCCAAGGATCTGCTTGTTCTTGTCGTCTTGGGTATCCTGTGTCCAGATTCCGACGATGATTTCACAAAGCTTCTCAGGAACAATGGATTTGAGCACACGGAAGTAAGACGGGCTAAACTAAGTCGGATGAAGTATGAAGTGGAAATCTGACGATGAGCAAGACACTCTTGGAACGAGTGGCGGAAATTATGCGCAATAGGAAGCGGCGGGCGGAGCGGATTTCCACCGACGAGGATCGCCGGTTGTGTTGGCGTGCCAGGTCAGAATGAAGAATAATCAGACGCGACCTCGGTGACGCTCCGCCTGTTTAGCTTTGTGCTTTCTCATACTTCGTGGCAAACGCTTGGCAGGCTTTGATAAAGTCCTGGCTGCCTCGACCCACAACTTGGAGAAGGATGCCGACGGTATCCATTGTTGAGAGAAACACTGTTTGACAGATATGGTCGGGTTGAATATGTGGAGCGAACACGCAAGCGACCGGGTTGGGATGGACGAAGTAGCTATAGCAGTCGTACTGGTTCACAACGAGGGGGTCGAACGCTTGTTGGCTCACTCCCGGCAACGGCCGACACATGTTGTCCATTCTGACTAGCGCACTAAAATTCCATTCTGCAATCAGCTCTTTTTTACGCTTCTGCCACGAACCTTCCTTTCCAGTCTTCACGACGTCACCCAATTTGGCGCGGTGCTCGGGGTCCAGTCCCTGCCTGACAGCCATGATCCGTGGATGGTTGCTGGTTTGACATCGCTCTGCATACTCAGCGCGGCAGACTTCCCTGAATTCCAGAAACCCGCTGGCCTTCTGATCTCGCTTCGGTGGCGGACAAGCAAAGATGTAGCGCGAGCAAGCTTGAGCCTCGATGCATGTTCGCGTCAATGCTGCGGCGGGCGGAATAAGGCCTTGGGTGGCCAACTTCAAAGCGCCACTTCCAAACCAAATCGTGTGAGCAGCGAGAAAATCGCACGCTTCTACAGCGGGTGGCTGCGGCGGCTTCAGTTCTGATGTAATCGCGGTGTACGCACGCTGCAACGTATCAAAGGCTTCAAGCATGACTCGATCTATGGGAGTTGGCTGGGAAGGCGTCGCGTTCATGGATACGTTCCTTCTGTGGTTGAATGTTTGCTACATACCTTTGTTAGCAAAATGTCGAGGCGCGGTTAAAGGTGCAAGGAAAATCATCCTCCTTGTACGGTCGATTGATCCGACCTCGCCCGGAGCATTGCGAGGAGATGCAGCCGGATCGCCTGCGCCCGCCAGCCGTGCTTCCGCGGGGGAGCAATTTTGAGACGAATCAAGCCTTGAGCGGTGTCCCCGGGAGACTCTCGTACAAGCACAAAAAGACCTGTGCCGACCTTCGAGAATCGGGATTCAAGTCTTCCATTTGAAGCCGCATTCGAGACACGAGCAACTGTGGGGCAGAAACGGGATCATGATCAAACCAAGGCCGCAACTGATAAAGATAATGATAAAGATTGCCCACCCCATTTCACGCTCACTCCTGGTGTGGCTTGAATGACAACTGGGGCAACTGAACTTTCCGACCTGTCTGGCTTCCTCTTGTGACTCCCTCTGCACCGCATCAATCGCCCGCTGCGGTTCATCTGACAATGCGATACCGGGTAGGACCTGAGCAATTCTCTCACGAGCAATCTGCCCCGGCGTTGGCAGGTCACGCCCGCAGTAACGGCACACTGTCGCTTGCTTCTTGATCGTCTCGGCACAGAACGGACATTCCTTTGTGTCGCTCACTGAATTTGGGGACGGGAGTTTCGTGGGTGTGGTCGGGGTTCTACCAGCCCCCGCACTGGGGACGTTAAGGCTCTTGCCACACTTTGGACACTGAACAATCAAACCGGCGCCAGCCTCTTCGATCACGATGTTCTGCCCGCAGTGGTCGCAATCAAAGGAGATGTCCGAGCTGGTTGGTGTCTCGGCTTGCTGGGGAAGCGTGGACGCTTCGGGCACAGTGAGTTGCTTCCCGCAGTTCGTACAATGCGCAGCTTGCCCCACTGCGCCTTCGTCGGCTTCAAGGTGCTGGCCGCAACTGTCACAACCGAAGCGGATGCTCATAGATTCGGCTTCCCTCACGCACTACTCTGGGGCTGGCGAAGGCTATCAGCTTTGGTCGGCTGACGGCAAGGCGTTTGAACGAACACGGCTCAGCCACCACAAGAGCGGCCATGGTGCTGGGTGCACCTGCGCCGTGTTTCAATTTCGGCCACGGCCTGCTTGACGCCCGGTTTGTGTTGGCTACATACTCCCGAAAAGTAATGAGCCAACCGATCGACAAACTCGAAGAGGCGGTCGCCAAACTTCACGTGGCGAGCAAGAGTTCCTCGGCCTACGAGAGCGGGCCGAGGAAAGTCGTCGGCAAGTCCGCCGAACGCCTGGATGCGGTCGGCAAAGCGACGGGCGAGATCAAGTACGGCCAGGATTTGTTCGACAAGAAATTCCTGTTTGCCAAGGTACTGCGCGCGGCCCATCCGCACGCGGAGATTCACGGCATCGACACGCGCGACGCGAAGAAGTTGCCCGGTGTAATCGCGGTGATTACCCATGGCGATGTGCCGGGCACGAACCTGCACGGGTTGATTCGGCGCGACCAGGAAGTGTTGTGCAGCCGGAAAGTTCGTTACCTGGGGGATGCGCTCGCGGTCGTTGTCGCCAAGACCGAAGAGATTGCCATCGAGGCGCTGAAGAAGATCAAGGTCGATTACAAGGTGTTGCCGAACGTTCTCACGATGGAAGACGCGCTCAAGCCCGACGCGCCGAAAATCCACAATGAAGGGAACGTGCTCGGCGAGAAACATCTGCGCAAAGGCGACGCGCCCGCCGCGATGCGCGAGGCCGATGTGGTCGTTGAGGACATCATCCAGACGCAAACGGTGGACCACGCGTTTCTCGATCTCGAAGCGGGCCGGGCGCGCTACGACGGCAAGATGCTGACCATCGAAGTGGCCGGGCAATGGCTGCATGAGGAACGGCGGTTGATTGCGCTGGCGGTCGGGTTGCCGCTGGAGAAGCTGCGGATCATCCAGCCGGCGACGGGCGGCGCGTTCGGCGGACGCGAAGACATCTCGATTCAGATTTACCTCAGCCTGGCGGCGCTGAAGCTCAAGGGGAAGACCATTTGCCTGCGGTATTCGCGGAGCGAATCGATGATTGCGCGGCACAAGCGCCATCCGATTCGGGTTCATTACAAGCTCGGCGCGAAACAGGACGGCACGCTGGTCGCGGCGCAAATCACATTTTACGTGGACAAAGGCGCATACGCGTCGACGGGCATCGCGGTGATGCGCAAGGCGTCGAGTCACGCGACGGGGCCGTACAAGGTGCCGAATGTGTGGGTGGACGTCATCGGCGTGTTCACGAACAACAATCCCTGCGGCGCGATGCGGGGGTTTGGCGCGGCGCAGACGGCGATTGCGTATGAGGGATTGATGGACCGGCTCGCGGCGAAGCTGGGGATGGACAAGGCCGAATTGCGGATGAAGAACCTGATCCACTCGGGCGATGCGGTGACCACGGGCCAGATCGTGCCGCATGCGACTGGTGAGGAATGCTTCGAGGCGGTCCTGAAGAAGATCGATTGGAAGAACCGAAGTTACGAGACGGCGGCGCCGCATCTGAAGCGCGGTTACGGCGTGAGCGTGATTTGTTTCGGGCTCGGCTACGGCGATGGGTTTCCCGATGCTTCGCGCGCGCGATGCAAACTGACCGCCGACGGGATGGTCGAGGTGTACTCCAGCGGGGTGGATGTCGGCCAGGGACTCATCAACATGATCGCGCAGATCGTGGCGGAAGAAGTCGGCGTGCCGCTGGAGCGGGTGCGACCGATTCTGGCCGACACGCACTTGACGCCGGAATCCGGCAGCACCTCGGCGACGCGCCAGACGTATTTCACGGGTTCGGCGGTGCAACTGGCGGCGTCGGAGCTCAAGAAGCAGCTCCAGGACATTGCCGCGGCGCATCTCGAAGAATTGGTGTACGAAATCAAGATCGACAACGGCGAAGCGTACAATGTGTTTCGTCCCGAACGGCGGTTGACGCTGAAGGAACTGGCGCGCGAGGGCAAGCGGCGCGGTTTTTCGCTGGACGCGATGGGGATGTACAAACCACCGACGATGCCCGAGGACACGGCGACGGGCCAGAGCATGCGGGCGTTTGTGACGTATTTGTTTGGGAGCCACGCCTGCCAGGTGCTGGTCGATACCGAGACCGGCGAGGTGAAGGTCGAGCGGTACATCGCCTGCCACGACGTCGGCAAGGCCATCAACCCCGACCAGGTGCTGGGCCAGATTCAGGGCGGGGTCACACAGGGCATCGGCATGGTGTTGATGGAAGAAGTGGTGATGAAAGACGGCAAGATCATGAACCCGGGGTTCACAGACTACATTTTGCCGACGATTCGCGACGTGCCCGAGATCGAATGCATCGTGCTGGAGAATCCCGA
The DNA here is from genome assembly GCA_052146795.1 of Verrucomicrobiia bacterium. Classification (GTDB taxonomy): domain Bacteria; phylum Verrucomicrobiota; class Verrucomicrobiia; order Palsa-1439; family Palsa-1439; genus Palsa-1439. Next base: position 11,825 of record JBKQMH010000104.1, on the reverse strand, counting down.
CCCCGGCGGCCCGTTCGGGGCGCGCGGCATCGGTGAACCGCCGTTGATTGCCTGCGGTCCCGCCGTCATGTCCGCCATCCAGGATGCGATTGGCAAGCCCGTTTGCATCCTGCCCGCGACCCCCGAGCGCGTCTGGCGGACGATCTCGGAGAAGTGAGCGAGGCCGGGCTGACCACACCCGAGACGGATACACTGGAGCAAACGCACCGATTTTGAGATGTAACGCCGCTTGGTGGACTCTCTACTCGGCGAGTTGGGCGCGCACGAGTTCGCAGAGTTTCACAGCCAGCTTGTCTTTCACGGCGTAGTACACGCACTGACCGTTTTTGCGGCGGGCCAGAACGCCGCCGGCGGCCAGCAACGCCAGATGCTTGGAGACATTGGCCTGGGTGGACCCGACGGCGGCGACGATCTCGTTGACGCTGTGGGGTTCCTTGCAGACGGCCTGCAAAATGCGCAGCCGCATCGGTTCCCCCAGCACCTTGAAGCGGCTGGCAATCCGGTCCAGTTCCTCCGCGGTGAGCAGGCGAGCGTATTTAGTTGTTGACATATAACTATATGGTTATATAATAATAGCATGAACGCACCGATTGTCCACTCCAAAACATCCATCACCCCGCGGGAACTTCACCGGCGGATGACCGAGGGCCTTCCCACCGAATTGATTGATGTGCGCACCCCCGCCGAGTACGCCGCGATCCATGTGTCGGGGGCCCGTTTGGTGCCGCTGGACAAACTCGACGCGGCCGCATTCCTAAAGAATCGGGGGTCATGCGACGCCCCGCTGTATGTCATGTGCCAGTCAGGGATCCGGGCCGCGAAAGCGATTGAGAAGTTCCGACAAGCGGGGTTTGAGGGTTGCGTGGTAGTCGAAGGCGGAATCGAGGCGTGGGTGCACGCCGGGCTGCCGGTGGAACGCGGCGAGAGCAAAGTTTTACCGCTGATGCGACAGGTGCAGATTATCGTGGGTTTTTTGTCTGCCGCGGGTGCGGCGCTGGCGCTCACGATGAATGTGCGGTTTGCCATCATCCCGCTCGTGACGGGCTGCGGATTGTTGTTTGCGGGACTCACCGGCACATGCGGACTGGCGTTGCTCCTCGCCAAAATGCCGTGGAATCGTCAGGTCGACTGTTCGTCAGGCTGCGGGTGTGAAGTGAAACATTGATTTCCTTGGTGTGAATTATGAATACTCCCCGTCGAATTATCATCATCGGTGGCGTCGCCGGAGGCGCGTCGGCCGCCGCGAAGGCCCGGCGCGTGGATGAGACCGCCGAAATCCATGTGTTTGAACGCGGCCCGTATATTTCGTTCGCGAATTGCGGTCTGCCGTATTACATCGCCGGCGAGATTGATGGTCGGGAGAAGCTGATCATCATGACGCCCGAAATGTTTTGGGCGCGGTCGCGCGTGCAGGCACATGTGAACCATGAAGTCTTGTCGATCGACCGCGCGGCGCGGACGGTGCGGGTCAAGGGCCCGGATGCGAGCGAACGCGATGTGCCCTACGACAAACTGATTCTCAGCCAGGGCGCGAAACCGATTGTCCCGCCGATTCCCGGCGTGGATCTACCGCACGTGTTTACGTTGCGGGACATCCCGGATATGGACCGCATTACCGCATTTGTGAACGAGCGCAAACCGCGCCGCGCGGTGGTGATCGGCGGCGGGTTCATCGGACTGGAAATGGCTGAGGCGTTTCATCGGCGCGGGTTGCACGTCACCATTGTGGAATTGAATCCGCAAATCCTGCCGCTGCTGGATCGTGACATGGCCTGTCATTTGCAAGACAAGATCCGCGGACCGGATTTCGATTTCAAACTCGGTGCGGCGGCAGCGGCGTTTACCCCGGACGGCGTGGAATTCGCGGACGGGAGCAAGCTACCGGCGGACTTGGTCCTGCTCAGCGTGGGCGTGAAGGCCGAAGTGGATCTGGCGCGGGCGGCCGGGTTGGAGATCGGCGTCACGGGCGGCGTCAAAACCAACGGTCGCATGGAGTCGTCGGACCCGAACATTTACGCCGTGGGCGACGCGGCAGAAACGATGCATGCGCTGACCGGTGCGCGGGCGCGGATTGCGTTGGCGGGCCCGGCCAATCGTCAGGGACGCATCGCTGGAGCGAATGCGGCTGGCGCGCGGATGACGTATCCGGGCGCGCTCGGCACATCGATTGTGCGGGTGTTGAACATGACGGTCGGTTTTACGGGGATCAACAGCGCACAGGCCGCCAAGGCCGGGTTCAGCGTGTTCACCAGTCTCACGCGTGACAACAGCCATGCGCATTACTATCCGGGGGCAACGCCGGTGCTGATCAAGTTGATCGCGGAGGAAGGCACGGGCAGGCTTCTCGGAGCGCAGGTGCTCGGCGAGAACGGCATCGACAAGCGCGTGGACGTGCTGGCGACGGCCATCGCCGGCAAAATGAGCGTGTTCGATTTGGAGAACCTCGACCTCGCCTATTCGCCACCGTTCGGCGCGGCCAACGACCCGGTGAACGTGGCCGGGTTTGTGGCGGGACACATCGCGAGGGGTGATATTGCTACTGTCGCGCCCGAGACGTGGCATCCCAACGGCGAATTTCTGCTCGATGTTCGCGACCCCGACGAATTAGCGGATTTTGGCCGGTTGGCCAACGCGGTGAACATCCCGCTGACGCAACTGCGGGACCGGTTGGGCGAACTGCCGCGCGACCGGCGCATCGTGACGTATTGCCAGAAAGGCCAACGCGGCTATCTCGCCGCGTGCCTGTTGCACGGGCGCGGTTTTGAAAACGTGGCGAATTTGCGGGGCGGGTTCCTGCAGGCGGCGCTCTGGGACCACGCGATTCTCAAATGAAGGGCGAGCCACCCTTCGACAAGCTCAGGGTAAACAGGGCGGGCGGGGCTGGCGAAGTAGACGGGAATGCCTGTCGAGTGCGGGTGGTGACGACTGTTCGTTGGCCGATGGGCGAATTGTAGAGCGCTGAGACCTTAGGCATCGCCAAGACAGCAGGCTGGTTGCGGCTTGCGTCATCGGCGGGCGTTGAGCCTGTCTAGCTGCGGTCCTTCCCCCCTTGCTATTCGGGCTAAAATCGCTACACTTGTATGGCTCATGAAACGACGCGGGACGGCCTTAATTACAGCCTTGGCGGTGTGCCTGCCCAGCCTGTGCGAGGCCGATCCGGGCAACCTGATTTCCTGGTTCACAAACGCGCAAAACGAGCTGACGTTCACCTGCCAGACGGCGGTCGTCCGACTGGACATCTTGGACACGAACGTCGCGCGGGTCTACATGACGACCAATACGCTGCCGTTCTCCACCAATACGTCGTTCACCGTCATCAAGAACTGGCTGCTGCCGCCCTTTACGGTAACCGACAGCGGCACGCTGCTGACGGTGGTCGCCTCGGGGCTGAGCGTGGACGTTTTCAAAACGCCCTTCCGATTCGCGTTTCTCAACCCGGACGGAACGGTCCTGTTGAGCGACACGAACACGTTCGGCCTGGGCATCGCCACGAACGCGGCCTCGGCGAACTTCAACATGCCGGCCAGCGAGCAGTATTATGGGGGCGGATTGATCGAAGGTTATCCGTTGAGTTATCACGGCCAGCAGCGCACGTTGTACAACGCCTACACGCCCTTCGACGGCGGCTACATGCCGAACCTGCCGGTGCCACTGATCATCTCCTCGATGGGCTACGGCGTGTTCTTCGACAACACGTTCTCGCAGAGCTGGGACTTCAACAACACCAGCGGCACCCAATGGCTGGTCGTGGTCAACGGCGGCCAGATGAACTACTATTTCATCGCCGGCGGTTCCATTTCCAATGTACTGGACAGTTACACCCAAATGACCGGCCGGGCGCCGTTGCCGCCGCGCTGGACGTGCGGGTACATCCAGTCCAAGTACGGCTACCAGAACTGGAACCAAGTCGACAGCGCCGCGGACTCGTTTCGGACCAACGATCTGCCCTGCGACACGCTGGTGCTGGACTACTTCTGGTTCGGCGCATCGGACCAGATGGGCGGCCTGCAATGGGACAGCAACAATTTTCCCAACGCCTCGCTGAACATCGCCTCGCTCGGGGCGTACGGCTTCAAAGTGATGAACATCCACGAGCCGTACATCAACAACTCCACCCCGCCCGCCGAGGCCAATTTCAACCAGGCTGCTTCGCTGCAGTATCTGATGACGACCGGTTTCCCCGTTCGCACCACCCCGAGCACCGTTAACGGATGGTACGGGACGGCCGGGTACGTGGATTTCAACAACCCGGCCGCGGGCGCGTGGTGGTTCAGCAAGTTACAGACGATCATCAACGACGGCGTCGCCGCGCATTGGACGGACCTCGGCGAACCCGAGGAAGACAATGTGGGGGACTATTCCTACGACGACCGGCAGGAAGCCGAGCTTCATAACGTCTACAGTCTGCTCTGGCATCGCGACCTCGCGGCGGGTTATGCCACCAACTATCCCAACCAACGCCTGTTCATCTTCAGCCGCGCGGGATTTGCCGGCGACCAGCGTTACGGCGTGGGCAACTGGACCAGCGATTCCGCGGCCAATTGGGAGACGCTCGCGGCCCATGAGAACGCCCTGTGCGATTATGGGATGTCGGGCCTGAACCTGTTCGGCACCGATATCGGCGGTTACTCGGGCATTCCCACCGACGAACTCTACATCCGCTGGTTCGAGTTTGGCGCATTCATCCCCGTGTTCCGCGCGCACGGCGACGTCAACGACTATCCCACCAAACCGGTCGCGCCGTATGAATTCGACAATCTCGTGGAAGACGACTGCCGCAACCTGATGAAACTGCGTTACCGGCTGATTCCCTACATCTACACCGCCGAGCGCGCGACCTTTGATACCGGCCAGCCGGTCTGCCGCGCCCTGCCGCTGGCGTTTCCCAACGACGGCTCGGTGCTGCAAAATGGCACCCAATACATGTTCGGCCCCAGCATCATGGTCGCGCCGATCACAGGCTCCAACCTCACCTCCCGTTCGGTCTATCTGCCCGCCGGCAATTGGATCGATCTCTGGAGCGGGCAGGCACTGACCGGTCCCGTGACCACCAACTGGCCCGGGCCGCTCTCGCAGATCCCGGCGTTTTACGCCGACAACTCGATCGTTCCCCTGGGACCGTATGTTGCGTCCACGGAATTTGACGATGGCAGCCAGCGCGCGCTGCGCGTTTACTGCAGCTCAAGCGCCGGCGCGACGCTCTACGACGACGACGGCGCGTCCAACGGTTACAGCACCAACGCCTTCGCCACCACCGCCATCACCGCCGACAACTTTGGCAACGGCATCACGGTCCAGATCGACGGGGCTGTCGGCACTTACAACGGCCAGCCCGCCCAGCGGCAGTGGGGGCTGGAAATCTATTGCACCAACCAGGTCTTGAGCGTCGTCGCCGACGGCGTCGTTCTGGCTGGCCTGCCCAATAACGCCTCCCTAGAGGCGGCGATCTCCGGCTATTGCCTCGATGCGGCGGAAGATCTGCTGCGCGTCAAACTGCCCAGCGCGTCCGTCACCCAGTTGCACGTCATCTCCGCCTATTTCAATCTGCCCGCGCCGCCGCCGTGGGGCGCCCGGATCGATGCGGGAGGCAATCCGTACCTCGACCATAGCGGCGGACGATGGACCGGCGACCAACCCTATGTGCCCGGCTCGTTCGGCTGGATCAACGGGACGAATTTTGATTCCCCTAACCATATCGTCAACACCATCGACCCGCGCCAGTATCAGACCGAACGCTACGGAACGAATTTCACCTATCAGTTCGACGCGCCCAACGGCACCTACGAAATCACGCTGCTGGACGCCGACACCTACGACAAGACGCCCCGCGCGCGGTTGTTTAACGTCTTCATCGACGGCCAGCTCGTCCTGACCAATTTCGACATCGTCGCCACCGCGGGCGGCGAGAACATCGCCACCAGCGTCGTGCTCACCAACACCATCACCACCGGCCAGATCGCCATCCAATTCGTCGGCACCAACGGCACGAACGACCCGAATGCCCGCATTTCCGCCATCGCCGTCCGCAAGATCGCCGATCCTGACTCGGTGGGAGACGGGATTCCGGATTGGTGGCGCGCCCTGTACTTTGGCGGTTCCGGCACGACGACCACCCGCCAATCTTGCGCCAGCTGCGACGCGGACGGCACAGGGCAGGACAACCTGACGAAGTTCGTCGCGGGCTTGAACCCGATAAACCCCGCATCCGCCCTCGCCATCCCATCGGCTCAGCCGTCCGGTTACGGTCTTGCCCTGGATTTCACGAGCGAACTGGGCAACACCTATTTCGTCGAATCCACCACGAACCTGGTCGGCGGGGTGTGGACAATCCTGACCAACAATATTCCCGGCACCGGCGGGATTATGACGTTCCTTGACGCGAACTGGGACACGGTCCCGCAAAAGTTTTATCGCATCGGCACGGGCGGCTCACAGACCGCACTGGTCGCCGGTCTGCCGCCCACCGAATTGGCAGCCGACAGCGCCGCCGATCCCGCCTACATCGAGGGCTGGTTCAACGGCGCCGATGGCGGAACGGGTTTGGGTCCGTGGACGTTCGTGACGAGCGTCACCAATTCGAGCGAGGACGGATTTTTCGTTGGCACCTCGACCGGCAACGCCGGCATTTCCGTGCCCGGCATCAACACGGATGGTCAATCCTGGGGCCTGTACGCCAACAGCGGGAACACGTCGGTGGCGTACCGCGCGATCGAGCCGCTGGCGACCGGCCCGGCCTTGTCGGCTGGCGCCACGTTCCAGATCGACATGGACAACGGCTGGATCAACGGGCCAAGTGGCGCCCAGACCAACTTGGTCGGGTTCGCCCTGCGTCACGGCAACGCCACCGCCGGTCCGGCCAACTACAACACCGGCGCGCGGTTGCAATTCTATTTCGTCGGCGGCGCGAATGACTACACGGTGGTTGACTCCGGCGGCGCGCACAATACCGGCGTGGGCTTCACCGGTACGGGCCTGCAGTTGGCTGTTTCTCTGGGGACCAACGATGCCTACACGCTGACCATCATTGACAACGCCAGCGGCAACACGAATGCGACCGTCAGTGGCACGTTGGCCGGGACGGCCGGCAGTAGCATCGACAGCATCGCCCTGTTCAACAACAACGCGGGCAATGGTCCCAACTACGACCTGTTCTTCAACTCGCTCGAGGTCATCGGCCCGTAAACGGACACGAGCGGCGTTTCTGCTTTGCCTCCTCGAAGCTGACCACGAAGACACGAAGGGCGGGCCACAGATGCACACAGATGTCAGCGAATAAGGCGAAGGCGGGAGGGGAGTCGGGCGATGGTGAGGGTGAAGCTCGAAATCCGAGTGTCGAAGCCGAGTCCGCGAGACATGCGAAGCAAATTCGGGACGCATTTTTCGAGAACTGTTCGCGCAGCCCCCCCCTCCGTTGGCGGACAGGTCGCGGTGGCGCGCGGAGCGGAAGGGTCTGGCGAGAGTCGAGCGGTGAGGCTCCCTGCCGTACGGGCTAGCTACGGACATTGCCGGGCTTGGCTTCAAGGTGGAGACCGGCAAGCGCAGTGGTCACAAAATTGCTAGGCCGGTGTTCTACGGGGAGAATGGCGAGCCTAGCTTGAGATACGAGATTGTCGCGTACTATCCTGAATGGCGCTGCGGGCTAGAGGTTGAGGCTGGACGGGCGATTTTTGGCAATGCCGTCTTCAGAGACTTGTTTCAAGCGATGGTCATGGCAGACGTGGATTATTTATGCATGGCTGTCTCGAGCACCTACAAACATAAACTCAAAGGTAAACTGCGTATCAGCCACGATTACCAAAAGGCCGTAGCAGTTGCTGAGGCTCTCTACGGTCATAGTCGAGTATTCGCTCAACTCGCCACCGTTGCAGACTCTCTCTGCTGGTTGGCACGGTCTAGCACTTGCTAAACCGATTCCTGATGCTGGTCGCCATTATAGAAAACTCTACGGCAAAGTCAATACACAACCGGTGATTTTAAGCTGACAAGACTGGAGCAGCGGGATGGTCGAAGGCAAAACCTCGTGTCGATATTAGACTACACGAACTAGTTGAGAGCAATGGCAATAACTGTCATAAAACCCCACCCGTCAATTTATGAAAATTTTTGAAAGTGGGTCGAGCGTAAAAACATACATGGGTACTTAATTTCAGGTTCCCCAAAAAGTTTCGACTTTTGTAATTATCGACACGTACGCTCACGGCGCCGGTGCTTTTGAGCAGGTATGGTAGTCACCCAAGTCATTCAAGCTCTTTGTCTGTTTCGGGTCAATTGGCAATAAAAACTTATCCCAACCACCAGTCTGCCAATAAATGGCTACCGCATTTCCTTCAACTGCCCATCTGCTTCGACGTACCCATTCGCCTTTGCTACCAAAGGCCGCTGCGTCTCCACCGTGGGTAAACATAAACAAGTCTCCATTTTCCTGACGCCAGGTTCCAGCAAGCTTTTCTGCTACATCTTCGCTCCCTTCTACATCTTCACCCCCCTCTACATCTCCTTTCTTGATACCCTTTTGCCTTCGTTCAATCTGTTGTAACAGATCCGTGGAATCCACTGGAACAACGACATCAGAATTGGCTACACGGATTGTCGCCTGATTTCCATCTACCTTTACTAGTTTGAATTGGTTCCCATTACCTAGACTCGTAAGGCCGACCTGTTGTCCGTCAACGATTATGGGAACCTTCATGCCTCTACTCATGGCGACATATTTTGGCAGGTCTTTGGTCTGAATTTCGCTGCCCTTGGTTGGATTCACAACGCCGTATTTGTTTAAACTCTTGTCGTTTTCCTGTCGCTCATTTTCGGCCTGCTCCGCTTTCTCTCGCTCAAGTGTCTGCGATTGGAACCTGTTAACGGCAACGTAGCCAACCACGGCGACGAAAAGAATCATTGGCACGACAATTAGCGCGGAAAGCAATCTCGGTGCTGTCGATGGAATTGTTGTGCTCGTCGCCGCCGGTGTTCTCGAACCCGTTCCCGCAGGAATCCGATAGCTCTCTGACGGAGCAAAAGGCCCCTTCTCAATGAGTTTTTCTGTCACGTTAATGCGGGTCGGCTCTGGCGGCGAAACATTTGCGAATGGAATCGTAAGACCTTTCCCACACTTGGGACACGGCACGGTTAAGCCAGCACCAGCTTCATCAACCGTAAGTGGTTGATTGCAATTGGGACATGAAAATGTGATGTCCATTCAGTTCAACGAGCAAGTTCCTTCATCTCGTCTATCACTTTCTGCGCTCTTCCTTGGGCTTCATCCATTCTGGCAATACAAGGCAAGTCCCTTGTAGGTCATATCCACATTGAGGGCAAATTAAGGCCTTATTAGGCAATTCCACATTGCACCACGGACACTTCTTTGAGGCAGGTGGTGACACAACGGCTGATGTTTCGGAAACCGTTTTTGCAGGAGTTGTGGAAGCGGGGATGTTGCAATGTTGGCCGCAATTCGGACAAAAGACATTCGAACCAGCAGACCATTCGCCAACCTCAAGCTTTTGGCCACAATTTGAGCATTTGAAAACGATGTCTGCCGGTAATGTTCTCGAAGCCGTTTCCGCAGGAGTTGAGGCAGAAGGAATCGTGAGGCTTGTTCCACATTTGGGACAGGGTACGCTTAAACCAGTACCGGCTTCGTCAACCGTGAGTGATTGATTGCAGTTGGGACATGAAAACGTGATGTCCATTCTCTCTCCTGGCCGTACCAGCTACTTTTCCAACACCCGCATCAGACGGTGAGATCACCAACAAAACTACGACATTTTTAAGACAAACGGCAATCCAAAAACATCAGCCTCAGAGACCAACCCCGAATTGGAAAAGTGAGTGTGCGTGGTTCAGTGGTATCGCCTTTGGAATTTTCGACGTTTGCAATTCGTCAAGCTTGTCACCGACTGCGACGACGCGCCATCAGCAGGCAGCGTAACGCTGCGGCCACAGCCGACGCTACACCGGCGAAGACGCTCGGGAGGAGGGGTCGCGAAAAAAGTATTTTTTGCAAACGAACCCAAGTTTGATCAAGCCGGTGTGGAAAATTTTGGGAAACGAACCCAAAACGAACCCAAATAAGCAGGTTCGTTGGGGGGTCCGGAGGGGGGTTGGGAGGGCGAAATGGGGGCGGAGGGGGGGTTGGAGGGGGGTCCGGAAGGGTAGTTGAGGGTCAAAAATGGGTTCGGTTGGGGCCGGGGCGAGGAGATGAAAATACCCCTCACCTTAATCCTCTCCCCCAAGGGGCGAGGACACGGACGCGCGGCAGCGCGTCCCTACCAAAGACCTTAATCGTCGTTGTCGGGGACGGTGGGGGCGTGTTCTAACTTGAGGGCGGCGAGGCCTTTGCCGTGAGGGCCGGCGAAGGCGACGGGGTACGGGGCGTCGACGCCTTTGACGGAGTGCCAGAGGATGCGGTTGAGAAGGTCGTCGTTGTTGAGGTCGGGTTGGTCGAAGCGCATGGCGGCGAGTTGTCGGGCCCAGTAGAGTTCTTTGCCGTGGAGTTGGGCGATGGGTTTGGGCATTTCGTCGAGCGGGACCTGGTTGGGCAGGGCCGTGTAGGGGGAGAGATCGGGCGCGTTGGTGAAACAGGCGGACATGACGGGCGCGAGCGCGTCCATCTGGTTCATCGGCGGGATGCCGAGGATCAGCTCGAGGGTGTGGAGGACGGCGGTCTGGTTGTAGAACTGGCTGATGACGGCGTGGCGTTTGGTGTAGGGGCTGACGACGAAGCAGAACGAGCGATGGCCGTCGACGTGGTCGAAGCCGAACTGGGGATCGTCTTCCATGACGAAGATGCAGGTCTTCGGCCAGAATCGGCTGTGGGAGATTCCCTGGATGATCTGGCCGAGGGCGAGATCGTTGTCGGCAATCTGGGCGCGCGCGGTGGGATTGCCACCGGTGTGATCGTTGGGGAGATGGATGAAGATGAAGTTGGGCCAGTGACCTGTGCTCTCGGATTCCCTGAGTTCCAGGAGGAAGGCGCGGGCGCGGAGGACGTCGGGGATGTTGAGTTCCCAGCCCGGATAGAACGGGCAACTGTAGGTCTTGAGGACTTCGACGGGCGAACTGGGCGCGTAGAAGAGCTGGTAGGCATCGGGGTTGTTGAGCATGTCTTTGGTCGTGTTGCGCTGCGGGCCGGTGCGCGTGGTCGTCGAACTCCCCCTGCCCATTTCGCCGTAGTTGCGGAAGGACAGGCCGTGAAGCAGGACGTCGTCCCAGATGAACCCCGAGGAGGAGAAATAGAGAGGGTCGACACCGAACGCGTCGCCGCGTCTGAAGCCGAACATGGCTTTCTCCAGCCCCGCCATGACGTTGCCCTCGGTGACCCAGCGATGACCATCCGACGAGATCACGCCGTTGCAGTAGAAGTTGTCGAGCGTGACGAATTCCTCGGCGATATGATGATGGTTCGGGGTCACGGCGCGACCGAAGACGCAGAGGTTCGTGTCGCCATTGGCGTTGGGGAGATCGCCGAGAAACTGGTCGTAGGTACGGTTTTCCTTGATGATGTAAACCACGTGGTCAAAGACAGATGGCTCGCCGACGCGCTCGGGGATGGGGACGGGTTTTTTGCCGGTTTGCGCGCGTTCCCAGGCGCGGAGAGCCTCGGGGACGCGGGCGTTGGCGAGCGCGTTCGCGGTGTAGTTGGTGAGTTGATCGTCCGTGGGGATGCTGACGCGACTGACGACGCCGAGCGACCAGGACACGGCCCATTCGCGACCGTTCTCGCGATCGAATCGGGAACCGAATCCTTTCACGTTCGCGATGTAGAGCCGATGATTGTCGGCGGCCACCGCGCCCGGAAACCAGGCGGTGGGAATGAAACCGGTGACGAG
>JBKQMH010000103.1:0-12921 GCA_052146795.1 Verrucomicrobiia bacterium | reverse complement strand
TCGCACCACAATGGCCAGTCGGTCGCATAGGCTCGCCAATCCCACGGCGAGAACGGCGAATAAATGCTGTAATTCGCGCTCAGAGCCACCTGCGCCAGTTGATCCGGATTCGTGATCGTAACGTCCTGCGCCCGCACCTGTGATGCTAACCCGACAGCCGCGCAAACCACAATAAGAGCCTTCACTCGCGGCCCGACATCCTCACCTATCATCTTCATGCTCGCCTTTCCTCACTGCCACGAGCCACAGACCAAAAGGGGCGCGAACTCAACGCACCCCAACTAGAGGCACCGCGAAGCGCCCACTGCAGAAGTACGCCAAGCCGCGCCCGCGTGGGGCGCGTGCTCGGTCGGTCCTGCAGTGAAAATTCGCGGTTTTCTAGTTGGACCGTGGCCGAAGCCACACGAAATCTATCTTTTCTGACGGTTCTCTACATTACTTCTCCAAGGGTGGCTTGTACGCCGCCCGGCTCCCCCTTGCAAGAACATTTGGCACTGATTTGGAATATCGGTCACCGTTTTCTGCCGGCAGGGCGGATTTTGAATTGACTCGCGCCACGGGACACGGCATTGTAGCGGCCAACGGTTTCACCAAGGAGGGACCGTGATCGAGTCGTGATCAAGTTTCGTTGCCTGAATTGTGGCCAGAAGCTTGCCGTCGTGGAAGATGGCATTGGCGCTGTTGTCTCCTGCACGAATTGCGCGGAACGGATCGTCGTGCCCCCGTATTCCATCACGGAATTTTTCTCAGCGGAACCGACCCGGCGCGCCAGCGTGCCTGTCGCCGCCGGGCTGGAATTGATGCGTCCCGCTCCCTCCGCGGAACGGGCCGGAAACGGATCCACAGCCTTGCGGATGGCGTTAATTCCGCATCTGGCGCGGATGATGATGAACCGGCTCGTGCAGGCACTGTTCGCGCAACGGGAAACGCTCATCGACACGCAGGCCGAAGCCACCAAACGCATGGCCGACCTCGAAGACCGGATCGCAAAGGCGCAAGTGACCGTCCAGGATCGGTTCGCCGCGTACGAAAACCGCATCGCCGAGTTGGAGAAGCAATTGGTTGCCGTCGAGGAAGAGAAACGCGAGTTGATGCGGCAGAATTTCCAACTCGCCCGGAAAGCGCTCGAAGCCGAGAACGCCTCGTCCCAACCCAGCCGCGTGAACCTACGCGACGCTGGGTTTTTGCTGCGCGCGTAACGCCTGTTCGTAGCACTGCAGCGCCTCGCCGTAGCGCTCGAGCCGATTGAACACCCCGCCCTTGCTCAGGTAGGCCATGGTCATCGAGTTGTCCAGCGCGATGGCGCGGTCGTAGCAATCAATGGCTTCGTCGAGCGTCCCGAGGCGCTCCAACGCCATCCCCTTTTTGACGAACGCTTCGGCATTCGTCGGGTCGAGCGCGATCACTTCATCAAAGCACGTGAGCGCCGTGTCGGCCTGCTGCAAATTGAGATGCGCCTGGCCTTTGCCGAGCAACAATGCGATGCGGGCGTCGCGCTCGGTTTTCTCGGTCTTGGCGCGCGTCGTGGCCGAATCTGCCTCTGACTGTTCCACCCGCGCTTCGGCACCGTCCGTCGGCGATTCGACGGGCTTCTTCGGTGTGCCGTCCTCAAGGCCGTGAGTTGGCTCCGCCGCGCCTTCGAGTTCGTTGATGCGTTGCTCCAGTCGCTCGATGGTGTTGAGAAACCGCGTGGTGGATTGTTCGACGCGATTGAATGGAACGACCTGTGTCTCACCCGCACCGAGCGCGGCGGGGGTAAAGCCGGAGCCGAGGGCGTGCGCGGTGAATTGCGCGATCATGGTTTCAGTCCGCCGGTTCATGATCCGCAACAGGAAGACGGCGAAGAACAACATCCCGAAGAAGCCGGCACCGGAGAAGATGCCGACCATGATGAGTGTGAACCGATGCGAGCTTTGCATTACCTCGATTTCGCGCTCGCGCTCCGCGGTGACGGATTGCTCGATGCGGTTGAGGCGCGATTCGACCTCTTCGCTGCTGCGTTTTGCGGCGGCTTCGGCGTCCTCGCGGGCCTGTTCCACGGCGCGGGCGTTGGCGGCGGAGTCCTGCCGCTCTTGCTCGAGCTCTCGCATCATGGATTGCTGCTGGTCTTGAATTTGTTGGTACGACTGGACAACGTGTTGCGCCCACGCGGCATCGCCTTGGGAAGGCTGGTCCTTGGCGGCCGGTGTGGAGTTGGTTTCCGTGGCCCCGAACGCGGTCGGGGCAGTGGCGCAAAGGCACAGCGCCACGAAAAAAGCGGCGGTTGCCGAGACGAGTCTCGGACTTCTACGATTTCCTCCCATAATTCAGGGTCCCCCAAGGCGAACCGTAGAAGAATCGGGCGTGGAATTCAATGCTAAAATCGGTAGTGAGTCAGTTTGAAATCAGCTTGGCTCCGGCGACTGACTAGCGCTGTCTTTCCAGCCTCCCGTTTTGTAATTCGGTTCTCGCAAGGATGCCAAGCGTTTTGGCGAACTTCCGGGCAGAAGAGAATACTCGTAAAGAATCCCGGGCTCTAACTCCACTCCGAAACGCGCTACCTGCCGAAGAAATGGGAAGAAGATATGCCCACCACCTTGCTCGGAATACCACTGCTCATTGGTGATGATATTTATGCAGAAACGGTGATCGCCGTCGGACGGTTTGGGAAGACTCTTCTGATGGTACAGGCAGTGGACAGGTCCACCGAAAAGAATCGGCCACTTGCCGTCCTCGGGACGCGCATAAACACAGTACCGACAATCAATGAATCCTTTTCCGTTTGGCATAGAAATGACTTACGCCCAACCTGAACCCGCCACGCCAGAAGATCAAGGCAGGAGTTGAATAACTTCTTCCAAACTCCAAGCGCGGTCAGCAATACCCGCTTCCATCGCTGGCGTGACTCGTAAGCCCGGCGGTTGGCCGCTCGCAGCGCTGCCGTTGACAGTTGGCGGGTGTAAACCTATAGTCGGCGCGTTGTATTTCCCGACAAGGAGACGACCGACCAGTGCCCGAGATCGCCTACGTCAACGGAGAGTTTCTGCCTCTCGAACGCGCCACCGTTCGTGTGGAGGACCGCGGATTTCAGTTCGCGGACGGCGTGTACGAGGTGGTGCGCACGTACGGCGGCAAACCGTTTGCGACCGACGAGCATCTCGCGCGATTGTCCCGTAGTCTGGAAGCCATCGAGCTAAAAAATCCGCTCAGCGTCGAGCAGTGGAAAGCCATCATCGACGAGGGTATCCACCGGTCCGGCTTTGCCGAAGCGATCGTGTACCTCCAAATCACGCGCGGCTGCGCCCCGCGCCATCGCGGAATACCGAAAGACGCGGCACCCACGATCGTGGTGACCGTGCGCCAGTTGGGTCCGCCGTCGACAAAGGTCCGCGAGACCGGCATTGCAGTCATCACGGTACCGGAGTTTCGCTGGGCACGCTGCGACATCAAAAGCATCGCGTTGTTGCCGAGCGTGCTCGCGTATCAAGCGGCGAAGAAAGCCGGCGCGAACGACGCGATTTTTGTCGGCGACGACGACACGGTGAACGAAGCGACGGCGGGGAATGTATTCATCGTCACAGGTGGGCGATTGCGCACGCCACCGAAGAGCACGCGCATATTGACGGGTGTTACGCGCGACAAACTTTTGGAGGCAGCCCGGGCTGCCGGGGTGGAAACTGCGGAAGAACGAATTGCCAAAGCCGATCTCTACGCTGCGGAGGAAATATTCCTCACCAGCACAACCGCCGAGGTGGTGCCGGTCGTGACGGTGGACGGGAAACAGATAGGCACGGGGAAAACGTGGCCGGTCTCCACGCGGGTGTTCGAGCAATTCGCCCGAATGTTCATCCGCAAGTAGCGGTTATTCGACAGGGTCCGGCAGCTTGTCGAGAAGGTAGTTCTTGGCCGGAACCGTCGTGGTCTTGATCTCGCCGTTCTTGTCGGGAGCGGTCGGCGCGATGAAGACAAAATCCATCAGCGTCTTCGCCGCGTGGCCGGTGTCGATATGCACCGGGACGTCCGCAACGGCCAGGGCGCGCTCGTCATCGCGGCGGGTATGGTCGTAGGTCAGGTTGAGGTTCCCGATCTGGTGGTAAAGTTTCTCCATCCGCAGGTCGCGCTCTTCCTTTGCCAACTCGGCAACGTAGCGGCGCGTTTTGAGGTCGCGCAACGCGTTGGCGGCCTTGATGCGGGCTTCGTAATCGTTTTGGATGATTCGTCCCTGAATCTGGCGAAACGCCTCAATCAAAAGAGAAAAAGCCGAGTCCTGATTTCGCAGTTCTGCGATTGGATCGACAGGTTTGGTTTGGACCGCAGATTGGGTGACAGCCTGATCCGTGGATTCCACGGAGAAAGACGACGTACCGACCAGCATTGACAGCGTTAGCCCCAGCGCCAAACCCTTGATTTTCATAGCTGACAGGGTAAATAGCGCATTGTGTGCCAGCACGGCCCGGCTGGAGGAGGCCGTCGCCCTTCAGCCCCGGTGGGAACCACGCGTTTTTTGGTGGCTCAAAGCTGCTGTCCATGGGGTCATCGAACGCGTTAGTAGCGCCTTCCATCCGTGGATGAACAGCCTTGAAGTCCTTCGCATCCAGCGGTTTTCCTCGATGGTTGACAATCGAGTGACGCCTGCTATGATGCGCCTTCCCTAAGAACGGGACAGACACATGAAACGGACATACCAGCCGTCCAAAATTCGGCGGCAACGAAGATTCGGGTTTTTGAAACGGACGCGCACGAAGAGTGGCCGCGCGATTTTGAGTCGGCGACGTCGCAAGGGACGCAAGCGCCTTTCCGTGTAGGATGCGGCCCGATGCGGCGTCTGGGCGGAGGCTGGGTTGCCTGGCAGCAACACATTACCGAAAAGCGAGCGACTCAAGCGTGGTTCGCAGTTTCGGCATGCGTATGAACACGGGCGCAAGTTTGTCGGCAAACTATCCGTGCTCTACGTGGTCGATGATCCGCCAGACAGTCCCGGAGCAACGGGGCAGGCGTCGCGTGCCGTGGGGGTGGTGACGAGCCGCAAAATCGGCGGTGCGGTCACCCGCAATCGTGCGCGGCGGCTCTTGCGCGAGGCGTATCGGCTGAACAAACGGAAGCTCAACGATAATTTACAGATGGTGATGGTTGCCCGGAGCGCGATCAGCGGCAAGCGGCTGCAAGAGGTGGAGGCGGAATTGCTGCGATTGTTCCGCGCGGCGGGCATCCTCAACGAGACGTGATCAAACGCTTACTCTTATTCCTGCTGCGACAATATCGCTGGTTGTCGCCGCTGAAGATGCTGTTGCCCGCCCCGCCGCTGACGGGCGGCTGCTGCCGATTTTATCCCACCTGTTCGTGCTATGCCCGCGAGGCGGTCGAGAAACACGGTTCCGTGCGCGGCTTGTGGCTGGCGACGAAGCGGCTGGGGCGATGCCATCCATTCAACGACGGCGGATTTGACCCGGTGCCCGACCGATGATGGACCGAAAAACAATTCTGGTTGCGGTCGTTTGCGTCATCGCCCTCATCGCGTCGCAGGCGGTGATCAACAAGATGTATCCGCCGAAGCCGAAATCACTTCATCCATTGGCGGCGGCTGCGACGAACGCGACGAACGCGGTTCCGCCCCAGGCGCAAGCGCCTGCTCCCGCTCCCGCGCCGGGCGGACAAGCCGTCGAATCGGTGCCGCCGGCGCCGGCCCCACCTGAACAACCGCGTGTGCCCGAACAGATTGTCTCGTTGAGCAACGGGTTCGTTCGCGTGGATTTTACCAGTTGGGGTGGCGGCGTCCGTTCCGTCGAGTTGCTTCAACATAAGGGCAACAGCAACGAAGTCGAAATCCTGAACGGTCCGGGATTGGCGCCCGCATTATCGTTGGTCGGTGTACCGGACGCGGGAAGCAACAGCGTATTTGCGGTCCAGACCCTGGATGCGAACACCGTCCAACTGCGCAGTGGCAATGGCATCGTCAAGACCGTTACCCTCAGCAACGACTACCTGATGGCGGTCAACATTCAAATGCCCGCAACGCTGGCGCCGTCCGGTACGGTCAGCGTGGTGATCGGCACGGCGGCGCCCACCCACCCCCGCGAGATCCCCAACTATCTGGTCGTGGATTGGGAAGGCGAGTCGAAATTTCGCAATCGCACCCTGCCGCGCGTGGCGGATCGGGTGAAAGCCGGCAAGCCGCATGAGGACATCTCCGCCGGATGGATCGCGGTCAAGAGCCAGTATTTTACGATGGTGTTATCGCCAACGAGCAACGTGACCGGCGTGATATATGGGACGGTGGACCTGTCGCCGCCGGACCGGCCGCCGGTCGTCCGTGGGTTGACGGCCGCAGCCGACGTGCCCGTAATACGGGGGGCGGATGGCAGCGTCTCGTGCGCGTTCACCTGGTACGCCGGGCCGAAGGACTACAACCGTCTGGCAACGTTGGGCAAACACCAGGAAGAGTTGATGGATTTCGGGACGCCGATGGATTTCTACTCGGGTCTGTTTGGGGTCATGCTGCTGCACAGCCTGAATTTCTTCTACGGACTGATCCCCAATTACGGGGTCGCCATTATCCTTGTGACCATCGCCTTGAAGATCATTTTCTGGCCGATCCAGGCGAAGAGCATCCAGTCGATGAAGGCGATGCAGAAATTCCAGCCGCTGATGACCAAGTTGCGGGAGAAATACAAGGACGACCCGCAGAAGCTCAACACGGAGATGATGAAGCTGTACAAGGAGCACAAGATCAACCCGTTTTCCGGCTGTCTGCCCATGCTGGTGCAGTTGCCCGTGCTCATCGCGTTTTACCGCGTGTTGCTCAACGCCATCGCCCTGCGCGGCGCATCGTTCCTGTGGATCCACGATTTGTCGCAGCCGGACACCGTCGCCGTGATCGCGGGTCTGCCGATCAACCCCCTGCCGCTGGCCATGACCGCCGGGACGTTTTTCCAGCAGAAATTGACGCCGACGGGCGGCGACCCGCAACAACAGAAGATGATGATGTTCATGCCGGTGATGATGTTGTTTTTCTTTTACAAATTGGCGGCGGGACTGACGCTGTATTACACGTTGCAGCAGGCGCTCTCCGTCCTCCAGCAATGGCGCGGCATGCGCCAGCGGAAGGCTGATGCCGCCGCCGCGTCCGCAATTCCGGCTGGTAAAGCCCGGTGATTCTTGGTACAATGACTCATAACTTGGCATTCAACGGCGTCGTAGCTTTACCCGGGTGAGGGAAGGCCGAACGCCCACAACACAGGAGCATAGTTATGGAAACTGAAGCAACCACCCCTCCCGCTTCCTCCGTTCCCGCTCGTCCCGCGCTGGATCCCCGCGACACATTGCAGAAAATGCTCGATGGCCTCGGCCTCCAGACCAAGGTCGAGGTGTTCAGCATGGATGGCTCGACGCTGTTGCACATCGCGACCGTCGAACCCGGCCGCCTCATCGGCAAACACGGCCAGACCCTCAGCCAGTTGCAGTTTTTGCTCAACCGCATCCTGCAGCGCGGTAATCCCGACACCCCGCGCGTGATTGTCGACTGCGAACGCTATCGCGAGCGACAGCGCGACGACACCCTCAAGAAGGTTTTCGAAGCTGCCGACAAAGTGCGCCGCTGGGGGGAGGCCGTGACGATCGGGCCGCTCAACGCGTTCGACCGCCGCGTGATTCACCAGCACATGGAGAAAGACCGCGAGCTCGAAGCCGTCAGTGAAGGCGAAGGTGACGAGGCCGGTATGAAGAGGATGATCATCCGCGTCCGCGAGAAGCCGAGCACGCCCCAGGCGGCATAACGCATATTTGGGTCGTCAAGTGTATGAGCGTTTCACCGTTCATCAAGGCGCCGCTCGGGGTTCAGTTGAACCGCGCAGCATTTTTGGTATACGCAATTTTCTTCTCATGGCCCTTGTGGTATTTCCGGCAGGTCATTTCTGTTGAAGGCTTAGTCATTTTTTATAGTTTTGTGTTTTGCAGCTTACTTGGTCTCAGCTACTCATTTATTCGAGCTCGTCGGTCGCGCTGGATTATGGCGGCGCTTGGCCTTGCGATTCCCGGTGCTTTTTGGACTAGTATGCTTTGGGCGTCTGGCCGACGGTCGTGGTGGGAGTGGCCATTTGTCCTGCTGTTTGCGCTGACGGTGTTCCTCGGCCTTCCAATTGTGTTCGCCACGTCGCTTTTTTGGGACAGGAAGACGAGAGAGTACTTTACGGGCAAGTCGGCTTGATAGTTTTACGTTCGGCGCAGGTCTCCCGACCGCGCCGATTTGATTGCGATTACTTGTACCTCAGCAACCGCATCGCGTTCAGAATCACGATGACGCTGCTGAATTGGTGGGCGATGGCACCGCCGATCATGTGGAGGTGGCCGCTGGACGCGAGCGTGACCATCGTGACGTTGTACACGAGCGCGAAGATCAGCCCCTGTTTGATGATCGACAACGTGTGACGGCTCAAGCCGACCGCGAACGCGATCTTCGAAAGGTCATCGGCCATGAGTGCGATGTCGGCGGCTTCGTGCGCCACATCGGTGCCGCTCACGCCCATGGCGATGCCGACATCGGCCACCGCAAGCGCGGGCGCGTCGTTGATGCCGTCGCCGACCATCGCGACGCCGGAGCGGCCCGGTCGCTTTAACGATTCGATATGTTCGGCTTTCTGTTCAGGAAGCACCTCGGCCTTCACTTCGTCAAGACCCAGTTTGCCGGCAATCTGCATCGCGACGCGCTGGTTGTCGCCGGTGAGCATGACCACCCTTTCCACGCCGAGGCCGCGCAGGTCGCGGATCGCCTCGTCGGCTTTGGCGCGGACGGTGTCGGACACGCAAATCGTGCCGCAGACCTTCCCGTCGTGCGCGACGACAACGGTCGTGTGGCCCTCATCGTGATGTTCGTCCATGTGCGCTTGCAGCGCATCACTCACGGCAACGGATTGGTCGTCCATCAATCCCGTCTGGCCGACGACGAGCTTCTGGCCGTCGCGCTCGGCGACGACGCCGCGGCCGTGATGTGCGTGAAACTGGGACGGGTCGGCCGTCGAAAGGCCCAACGCCGCGGCCTTGCGCAGGATGGCGCGCGCGACGGGATGCGCGCTCATTTTCTCGGCGACAGCGGCAATGGCAACGAGTTCCCGTTCGCTATGTTCGTCAAAGCGACTAACGTGCGTGACCTCGGGCTCGCCATGGGTAAGCGTGCCGGTCTTGTCAAACACGATTGTGTGCAGGCGCGCCGTTGCTTCGAGGTATTGTCCGCCTTTGATGAGCACGCCGGCGCGCGCGGCGCGGGCAATGGCGGCCATCATGGCGGTCGGTGTGGCCAGGATCAAGGCGCACGGGCAGGCAACAATCAACACCGTGATCGCCCGTGCCGTGTCGTGTGTGAACACAAAAACCAATACGGAAAGCGTCAGCATCACGGGCACGAGCCAGCCGGCCATGCGGTCGAGCGTGCGCTGGATGGGAGCTTCGCGTTGCTGCGCTCGCTCAACCAGTTGCGCGATGCGCGCCAGGGTCGTGTCTTCGCCCACCCGTTGCGCTTCGACGATCAGCGCTCCCGTTTCCGCCAGCGTGCCGACGAACACCTCGTCGCCCTCGCTCTTGTCCACGGGCATGCTCTCGCCGGTCACGGGCGCCTGGTTCACCGACGCCATCCCGCTCTGCACCACGCCGTCCACGGGGACGCGTTCGCCGGCGCGGACGACCACAACGTCGCCAACGTGCAACTCCGACGCGGCGACAAGTTCTTCCTTTCCATCGCGGCGCACGCGGGCGTTGGCTGGCACCAGCGACAGCAAACTCCCCAACGAACGTCGGGCGCGCCGCACGGTGTATTCTTCGAGTTGCGCCCCGAGCAACATGATGAAGGCGACCTCGCCCGCGGCCACGAATTCGCCCACGGACGAAGCGGCAATAATGGCGATGGCCACGAGCACATCGGCGTCGAGCCGTTTCGCGAACGACGCCTTGATGGCGCGGAGACAAATCGGGTACGCGCCCAAGACCACGGCGACGATCACCATCCCGGTCGAAACGGATGGCGGCACAAATTTGATCGCGCCCAGGAGCCAACCGATGAAGAGCAAGGCGCCGGTACCGATGACTTTGATGAGTGCGAGGCGCGCCGCGCGGTTCTCTTCGGCGTCCCGGTCCTTCACGGGCAGGCGCGCGCTGTAGCCTGCGCGCTTGACGGCATCGATCAGTAATCGCTCGGCGGTTTGGGCGTCTGACAGGTCAACCGAAGCGGTCTTGGAAACGAAATTGACAGACACTTTTTCCACGCCGGGCAGGGTGCCGAGCGCTTTTTCCACCACCCTGGCGCAACTCGCGCACGACATGCCGTCGATTTGGAGTTTGACCGTCTTCATGTTGTTTGGATGCGGTAAGCATAGTCCTCATTGCGGAAAAAGTCGAGGTGGGGCCGGGAGGTGGTTGGTTGTGCGCGTTGCGTGAAGACGCGCCGCCAGCGTCTGCTCGGCGGCGCCGCGAGCGAAGGGGACGCCGGAGAAAATGGCCTCCCGAGCGGCGCGGAAATTGGCCCAGGAATCCCGGAGAAACTCGGTGGCCGAACCGCCCAGTGCGCTGACGGCCTGACGGTGGTCCCAGGCCACGACCGCACTGGCTGTCGCGAACATCGCCGATAGCGCCAGCCACCACAGGGTGCGAACCGGCCCGGCCCGTCGCGCGATCATTTCGTGGAACCGCTCGCAATGGAATCGCACATGGAATTTTTCGTCGGCGAGGATCTGCTCGCAGACGGTCTCGAGCACCGGCGCGCGGCATCCCTCGCGAATGGCGCCGTAGTACTTCAGGGCGATGATCTCCGCCATGAGGAGGACGGAAATCTCCTCATAAAATCCCAGCAGATGACGGCATCGACGGAAGAGAGAGTCGGTCCAATGGTAGCGCAGGAGCGGGGCATTCAATTGATGGAGGACATTGGCCAGGAGGCGGGAATGTTCCTGCTCTTCCGCGATGAATAATTCGATGGCGTCTGCGTACGCGTGGTCGTTCGTCTTTCGGGCGAGCCGGCGGGCCCGGGCTTTCAGGCGCGAGCCATCGGAACTTTCGCCCAACTGAAACCGGGCAAGGGAACGAGCCAGCGGGGCGCGCAGACGAGCGTCGAGCGAAATTCCTTCATGCCAGGCGATGCCGCGCCGGTCGAGTTGGTTCTGGCGGAAGTAGGCGAGCCAGTCGGACGAGTTCATGCAGTGTTTCCTTTATGCTTTGTGGCGCAAAGTATTTGCCAAAAAAAGAGGGGCGATTAACGGTGCCGATTCACGATGTGCGCCAGCCCGTCCAGGTACCGCGTGAAAGCCGCGCGGCCCGCGGTGGACAGCGATACCAGGGTGGTGGGTTTGTTAGGGTTACCGGTTTTGCGCAGGCGGATGAGGGCGGCGTCGCCCAGCGCCCGCAGATGGGCCGCCAGGTTGCCGTCGGTGAGCCGCAGACCATCGCGCAGTTCGATGAACGACAGCGATTCGTTGGCGGCCAACAGCGACACAATCGCCAGACGGGCCTTGGTGTGGATCGCCGGCTCCAGCTTTTCAAACGCCTCGCGGTCGGCTGCCAGTTTTATCGGATTGAGTTTGGTGGATTTGTCAGTCATCGCCGCGTCACCGTTACAGCGCCTCATTCGGTTGATTGGGAGCCAGCCAGGCGTTCGATCTGCGCCCAGAACGCGCGGGTGCGCGATTCGCGCCGCTCGGCAATGAGGACGGCGACTCCGAAGCCGATGTGGGTCGCTCCGAAGCCGATGGCCATGGTCAGAATTGGGTAGGTGTGGGGAGACAACACGCCGATGATACCGAGCACGAAACAGGTTCCACCCAGCCAGGCAATCGATCGCGGGGCAAAAAAGCTCGTGGCCAGCACACCGCAGCCATACAGCGCTAGCCAGAGCGCCGGCAGTAAATCCGGGCGGCCGACGCGCCAGATCAACACCGTGAGTACCAGCGCGGCGCTGAATGCCGGCAACACGGCCAGCAAGACCGTGCGTGCTTGACGCGACCAAACGGGTTCGCCCCGTTGGCGGGCACGCCCGAAGGTGAGGAGCAAGTGGCCGGCAAAGGCGATGGTAAACACAGTGCTCCACACGACGACGAAATTGGCGGGGAATGCAAGGGAGAGCATGTCCAGACGCAGGACAACGCATCCCAGGATGGTCACGGCGCCGGCGACCAGGCCCGAGAAACCCGAAATGTGTTCATAGCGTTGACTGCGTTCCATCAACGTGCGGATGGTTTCCAGCGTGTGCTCGGCATGTTCCAGTTGCATGACGATGTATCCTTCGTGCTTTGTGACACAAAGAACAAGGAGATTGTTCAAAATTCCGCGTCGGCAACCGGATTACAGGGTGCGGCGGAACAGGAGCGTCGCGGCGGCCATGGTGAGCACGGCGAACCCCAGCAGGTACGCGATGTCGTAGCTGACCGCCAGCAGCCCCGTGTTTTTCAGGATGAGTTCCTTGAAGCCGTGCACGGCGTAGGTCATCGGATCAATCGTCGTAATCACTTTCATCCATGGCGGGAACGACTGGGTCGGGTAAACCGCGCCGCTGGGGAAGAACAGGACGGTGTTCAGCACGCCGAAGATGGCCCGCGGCACCAGTGGATCGTTCACGCGCACCATCAGGAGGAACATCATGCTGATTAACGCCAGGGCGGTCGCCATCACCACCACCAACATCCGCGCCAGCCGCGCGACGTTGAAGGGGTCGGGAATTCCGGCGATGAGTGAGCCGCAGGTCACCAGGACCAGCCCGGCAATGACGGCCTTGATCGCGCCCGAGAGATTGAACCCCATGATCAATTCGAGCTTCCGAATCGGCGTGACCAAATCGCCTACGTGCAGTCCGCGCGCCTTGTCGTCGATATAGATGATCCCGCCGCCGATCATGGCGGACACGAAGATCGCCAGCACGATCGTGCCCGGCAACAAGTACTGAATGTACGGCACGTAGGGGTAGATCTC
>JBKQMH010000102.1:0-26696 GCA_052146795.1 Verrucomicrobiia bacterium | reverse complement strand
GCATGCGCAATGTGGCGAACCAGGCCAAAGACCATGGCGCCGATGCGGTGATTGTGGTCGAGGACGAGGATGTGTTCAAAGCCTTCTATCTCACGAAGAAGGAAGTGCACAAATCGTCGCCGCTGTCCAAATACGAACACAGTATTGTCCTTGCCGTGAAGTTTTGAGCAGATGAATCGGGGCGGAGGCCGGTTGCAATCCTAGCTGACGGAGACCACCCGGAATTCCTGGGACGGGCTGCGGGATTGCAGTGTGAAGCGATCACCGGCTTTCTTTCCGACGAGTTGCTGGCCAAGAGGAGATTCGGTGGTGATGACCAGGATTTCCGACCCGCGGTGATTGATTTCCATGCCGCCGGCTTTCGGGCCGAGGAAATAGAGCGTGCGCGCGCCGTTGGCCTCCAATTCCACCAGCGCCGTGACATCGATCGTGGCGCTCCCCCCGAATTTTCGCAGTTCGAGGTTCTGATACACAGCGAGGGCCTGCTCGGTTTCCGTTGCCAGCCGGGCTTGTGAACTGGCGAGGTAAGCGGTTTCGAGGCCGCGCGTATCATATTTGTCCTCGGCCTTGTTCTGTTCGTCGGAGGCATCGGCGTGCATGGCGCGCGACGCTCCCGCCAGCGTGGAGAGCTGGTCGGTCAGCTGCTCGATGATCCGTTGCACGATGATGCGTTTGGAAATCGCCATGGGTGAGCGCGCAGTCTGCCACGTTGCGGAGGCAATGCAAGGCGTGAAATTTATGGATTGTACTGACAGCGATGACGGGTTGCAGTCTCGCATTGACAGGGCAGCGGGGATTTGAGATTCGGATGCGACGAGCCAACTTCTGGGAGAATACGATTTTCGGGAGACTGGATGAACAAATACAAGCGGGCGAGTGACATCAGGGTGGGCGTGGTCGGCTATGGCGGCGCGTTCAACATGGGCAAGGTGCACCTGGAAGAGATGCAGAAGGCCGGCATGACGCCGACGGCGGTTGCCGAGATCGATCCGGCGCGACTGGCGGTGGCGACGCAGGATTTTCCGAACATCGAGACGTATTCCTCGCTGATGGCGATGTTGCGGAGGTCGGCGGTGGATTTGATCACGATTATCACGCCGCACAATACGCATGCGCCGCTCGCGCTCCAGGCGTTGAAGGCCGGGCGGCACGTTGTGTGCGAGAAGCCGATGGCGATCAAGACGGCGGAGTGCGACGCGATGATCCGAGCGGCAAGGAAAAGCCGCGTGGTGCTTTCGACGTACCACAATCGTCATTGGGACGGGCCAATCATGAACGCCGTCCAGCAGATTGGATCGGGATTGATCGGTGACGTCGTGCGCGTCGAGGCGCACATGGGCACTCGCAGCAAGCCCGGCGAGTGGTGGCGCACCAGCAAATCGATTTCCGGCGGCATCCTGTATGATTGGGGCGTGCACCTGCTCGAATACAGCCTGCAACTCATTCACTCCGACATTGTCGAAGTCGCGGGATACGCCAAACGTGGTTACTGGGCGCCCCAGACCAAGTGGAAGAAGGATTCCAATGAGGACGAGGCGTTCGCGAGTGTGCGGTTCAAGAGCGGCCAGTGGCTGACGCTGCTGATTTCGGCACTGGAATCGAATCCGCGCCGCGGTTTCCTCGATGTCACGGGCACGGAAGGATCGTACGTGCTCGATTGGCCGTTCAATGAATGTTTTCGTCAGGACGGGAGCCAGATGACGACGCAGAAGTTTCGGAACCCCACGGGCGAAGGTTGGCGCTACTACCAGAATGTTGCCGACCATCTTACGAAGGGAGCGGAGTTGGTCATCACACCCGAATGGGCGCGGCGTCCGATCCACATTTTGGAATTGGCGGACACCAGCGCGCGGACGGGCAAGGCGCTGAGGGCGAAGCATGGGTAGGGGCGAATTGCGATCTCGGCACGACGTGGTCGCGCGTCGCTTCGCTCCGCCAACGTAAGGGACGAATGTTCTTGCCCGGACAAAAAGTGGTGTGCGTCAATGATGTGTTCCCGGACGCCATCAAGAAATTCTACTGGAAACTTCCCGTCAAAGGGGTGACGTACACGATCCGCGATCTGGTGCCGGGCATCGATCCCGTCGGCGAAGCCGGAGAGATGTGCGTGTACCTTGTGGAACTGATCAATCCGTGCAGTGATAAGCCGCCGTATCCGGAGCGGGGCTTCAAGGCCGAGCGGTTCCGTCCGCTGGAGACGGACACGGAGACGGAGCAGGAGACAGACGATGTACCGCATGAGGTGCCGAAACAAGTGGCGATATGAACTTGGGACTGGCAGGCGGCCAGCCAACCGGCCCGCAGTCGCGTACACTTTTCCCCACGACGCACTTGCCGGGTGGATTCATCAGAATTGTTGGGTCTCGCCCTGTGAATTGTGCTCGACGCCGCTGACCAACGTGACTAGGGTTTTCCGCAACAGGAGGTAATCTATGAGAAGCACAGTGTTCTGTTTGGCTCTGGCTGTGGTCGGGTGGATGGTGTGCGGGAATTCACGCGTCGCCTTCGCACAGGAAGGGACGGAACATCAGGCACCCCAACACGAAGAAGGTGTGACGTCGCCGCTCCAGCATCCCGAGATGGCGCCGGGCAAGACGGTTCCCGTCGTGCGCGTGCTCTGGCCGGGCATCGACACGAAGGCGGAGATTCGGTGCGTACTGGCAATCTTCCGGTCGATCCTGGTGTTGTGGGCGGTCTGCAACGTGTTGCTGGCCTCGTGGATCTACACGGATATTCGGAAGCTTGGGCAAGGGCACGGGATTTTCATTGCGCTGGCCTTGCTGGCAGGTTTTCCGGCGGCGATTTTGTACGCCGTGGTCAGGATCGGCGACAAGAAGAGCTAGAAGTCGGCTTGCGGCGGCGGGCCATAGCCACGTTCCCGCGGGGAATCGGGTCTATGACCGCCCGCAATTTCTCCAGAAGGGGTGGGGGAAAACGAGGTGGAGAGTCGAGGCTCATCTCTCACATGCGTGGACTACCCCCGCCCTTCGGGCGTTGCTATTGAGAGGGTCGCTCGACTCTCCATTATAATCTAAGACTTCTCGCGGGGAATGCAAGTGGGCGCAGGCGACGAGTTGGGGAGTCCGCCATCCAACGACAGGCCTCCTCCGTCGCGGCTTGGAGCCAGGCGAGTATTTTGGCCAGGCGTGTTTTTTTAGCGACGGGGTGCGGTTTGTGTGGTAGAATGGAAGCCACGTAGTAAACAGAATCGAGACATAATGCATCAACAGAGGCACGGCCCTCGGGCGGAATATCGGCAGGAGGAAGGCCAGCGAGTCAAGGAGTCGGCCACTCTTGGCGAGGTGTTTGGGAAATTGAAACGATTGACAGTCAATCTGGAGTATTCCGACCCCGCAGGTCTGGCGAAGAGCAAGCAGGTCAAGTACGAGGTCAATCTGGCCAACGCCAAGTCGGTATTCCGGTTTAACTGCTTGAACGACGAGTGCATCCGCGGTGATTTTGATTTGAGCGACGAGCTGGCCAAGGCCGTTTGCGAGCGGCGCAATTCCGTGAGCGGGGAAGTGGTATGCCAGGGCTGGCGCAGCCGCACCACCATCGATTCGGTCCATTGCCACAACATCCTGCGGTATACACTCAGTCTCGGCTATTGACACGGCGCCAGCGGCGGGAGGTCGCGCCCTGCCTGAAAATGGCCGAATGGCGGAGGGTGGCGCCCAAAAACCCGTAACCGATTTTTTTCTCTTTTCAACTGGGCGGGGGTTTTGTACGTTCTCCGTGACCCACCGTGTAGTTAGAACCGTATTAGGAGAAATATAGTCTTATGACGGCATCAATGAATCGCGTTATGCAACGGATTACCAAGGGGAATCCACGACGCAAGTTGTTCATCACCATGGCACTTTGCGTGGCGACGCTGGTCGCGGCGAACTGGGCGCGAGCCCGGGACGCAGCCGAAGCGGTCGCAGCGGGAGCGCAGGAGCAATTTCAATTCTTCTCGTTCATGACGAGTTCGCATTACGCCACTTATGAACGCGTCGCGTTGTGGTGTGTACTCGGGGTGGCCTTTTTGGGCCTCGCGTATGCGATGATGTTGATCGACGAGGTCAAGAGTGCCGACACGGGCACGCCGAAGATGCAGGCGGTGGCAGACGCGGTGCGGGCGGGTGCCAATGCCTATCTGGCCCAACAATTCAAGAAGATCGTCGTGCTCATTGTCATTCTGACGCTCGCGCTGTATTTCACGGCGGTGAACACGCCGTTACCGGTTGCGCTGGGCCGTGCCGGCGCGTTTTTGATGGGGTCACTGTTCAGCTTTTGCGTGGGGTTTGTCGGGATGCGGTTCGCGACGCTCGGCAATCTTCGCGTGGCGGCGGCGGCCCGGACATCATTTGCCAACGCATTGCAGGTTGGGTACCGCACGGGCACGATCACGGGGATGTTGACGGATGGGCTGGGGTTGCTCGGCGGCACGCTGATTTTCATGGCATATGGCGATAAGGCGTATGAAGTGTTGCTCGGGTTTGGATTTGGCGGCACGCTGATCGCGTTGTTCATGCGCGTGGGTGGCGGCATCTACACGAAGGCGGCGGACGTCGGTGCCGATCTCGTTGGCAAGGTCGAGAAAGACATCCCGGAAGATGACCCGCGGAATGCGGCGACCATCGCGGACAATGTGGGCGACAACGTCGGCGACTGCGCGGGTATGGCGGCGGATATTTTTGAGTCGTATGAAGTGACGATTGTCGCGGCGATGATTCTGGGATATGCATCGTTTGGACATAAAGGCGTCATCTTCCCGTTGCTGGTGCGGGCCATCGGCGTTATCGGTTCGATCATCAGCACGTATAGTGTGCGCGCCAAGGAAGGCGATTCGGGAGATGCGGCGCTGGCCTCGGTGCACCGCGGTTTCTTGATCGGCTCCGTGATCAGTGTGGTGGGCTTTTTCCTAGTCGGATGGTTTTATCTGCGGTTCGACCAAGGCTACTTGGACATGTACCAACAATCGCGGGCTGGTTACCCCGGCGGCGTGAATGCGTTGCCGGCTTGGATCAACCTCGGGCACGCGGGCCTGGATTTGCGTCCGGCGTGGACGTGCTTGATTGGCGTGTTCCTCGCGGTGGCGTTGAACAAGTGTACGAGCTATTTCACCCACACGACGCACGCCCCGGTCAAGTCGATGGTCAAGGCGTGCCAGACCGGTCATGCGACGAATATTATCCAGGGAATCGCGGTGGGTTATGAATCCACCGTGTGGGCGGTTATCATCATTGCGATTGCCATCGGCGCGTCCGTCGGCATCTATTCCGGCACATCGCCGATTTTTGTGGCGTACGGCGTGGCCATGTGCGGCATCGGCATGCTGACGCTGACCGGCAACACGATCTCGATGGACGTATTCGGCCCCGTGGCGGATAACGCGAACGGGATTGGTGAAATGGGCTACGACAAGGCCGAAATGGGCGAACAGAAATACAAGCAAGCCCGGCAGATCCTGGCCGACCTCGACTCGGTTGGGAACACCACCAAGGCGGAAACGAAGGGAATCGCCATTGGTTCGGCGGTCATTGCAGCCGTCTCGCTGTTTGCCAGCTTCATCGCGGTCATGGCGATGGGCAGTGAGGAGAAGATCAGCGAAATGACTACCGCCCAGTATCACAGTGTGGCCGGCATGCTGACGGTTGCCAACCCCGTGTTGTTTATCGGATTGCTCATCGGTGGCGCCGTGCCGTTTCTGTTCAGCTCGATGACGATTCGCGCGGTCGGTCGCGCGGCATTTCTGATCGTCAAAGAATGCCGCCTCCAGTTCCGTGACAAGGAAATCTGGGCTGGAACGAAGAAGCCTGACTATGCCCGTGTCGTTGGAATTTGCACGAGCGCGGCGCAAAAGGAACTGATCGGCCCCGGTCTGTTGGCGATCATGGCCCCGCTGGCGGTTGGCTTCCTGCTCGGGCCACTGGCGCTGGCGGGATTTCTCGCCGGCATGATTCTCGTCGGACAATTGTTGGCGGTGTTCATGGCCAATGCTGGCGGCGCGTGGGACAATGCCAAGAAGTTGATCGAAGATGAACCGCGCGATCCCGCGAAGAACACGGGCAAGGGCTCCGAACGTCACAAGGCGGCGGTGACCGGTGACACCGTTGGTGATCCGTTGAAGGACACGGCGGGCCCGGCCATCAACCCGCTCATCAAAGTCATGAACATGGTGAGCTTGTTGTTGTTGCCGCTGGTGCTCAAGTTCCACGCCGTCGAAGGTGTAGCGGAAAGTGGTAAGTCTTCGTATGGCATTGCCGTTGTCGTTGCCTTCCTGGCGTTGGCGGCGATCGTGTGGGCCGTCAACCAATCGAAGGCGGACTCGCCGGAAATGGCGCAGATGGAAAAGGAATTCGAGACGGCCTAGTCTGTCATCGCATCGTTGTTTGCACCGGGGCGCAGTTCAACCTGCGCCCCGGTTTTCTTTTCGGGCATTGCACGAAGCCACGCAATCGGCTAACTTGTAGAGATGCGTCTGCTGTTCATCGTTGGATTGCTTGCTTTGGCTGGCTGCGCGACGGCCACCAATCCAGGCACGATGGAATGGAATACCGTTCTGGCTCGCTCGGATGGCGAACCAGAGCCAGTTGTGAAAGACGGAGAGCTTGTGCTTTCCGGGCGTGCCATACGATCGCGCGCGACTTACGCGGCACCGTTTACGTTGGAATGCGAACTTCAATCTGGCCAGGTTTCCTCGAACGGCGGCTTCTACATCGACTTCGTTCCCGGGGGTGCTTCGGCGGCGGCATTGCCACAGGAGTATATCGGCATCAAGCTGTGCAGCGATAACACGTTAGAGGCATGGGCGTCCCGTAGCAATCAACCGCCGCATCTGATCAAGAAGTCGACGGCAATTCCAATCAAGGCGCTGGGGCGGTACAAGCTCACCGTGGAAGTGCGGCATGGCGGCTTTACCGCACGTGCCAACGGTGTACTGATGACGATTGACCAGCCGGTGCCGTATGACAGATTCCAAATCGAGCTGCGGACGTTTCCACCCCCCAGCCAGTGGCGTGTTCGCGATTTCTCGGTCCGGTAAACAGGTGGACTTGACCGCACCGCGCGGCTCACCGATGATGGGTGCATGCGCGTCACGTTTTTGGGCACTGGCACCAGTCACGGAATCCCGATGATCGGGTGCGACTGTCCGGTGTGCCGCTCGGACAACCCACGCAACAAGCGTCTGCGGCCTTCGGTTTACGTCGAGAATGGCGACCAGTGCCTCCTGATCGATGCCACCCCGGATTTCCGCACACAGGCGCTCCGGGCCAACATCCGGCGCGCGGACGCCGTGCTCATGACGCACACCCATGCCGACCACATGCTCGGGCTGGACGATTTGCGCGTGTTCTGCCAGCGCACCGGCGGGAAGATCCCAATTTACGGCTCTTCGCATTCGATCGAAACGATTCGGCGGATGTTTCCCTATGCCTGTCTGGAAAAACCGGAATGGCCGGGATTGCCGAGTTTCGACCTCCATACGGTGGAGGCGCACCAGTCGTTTGAGGTTTCGTCAACGGCAATTCACGTTTTGCCCGTGACACATGGACGGATGACGGTGTTTGGGTTTTTGTTGGCGCGGGACGTGGCCTACATTACCGATTGCAAGACCGTGCCGCCGGACGTCATCGAGGCGATTCGGGGTGTGCCGATTCTTGTGCTGGATGCGCTGCGGGATCGTGAACACCCGACCCACTTGACGATTGACGAGGCGCGCGGTGTGGCGGGACAGGTCGGCGCGCAATTGACGCTGTTCACGCATCTGTGCCACGAAGCAGAGCATGAAGCCGTAGAAAACAGGTTGCCACCGCACGTGCGTGTGGCTTACGACGGTATGCAGGTTGAGGTGAACCATGGCGACGTGCGCCTCCTGGCGTGAAGCGAGAATCGGGTTCCTGGTAGCGGTCGCGCTCCTCGGGACGTTGCGCACTGTGCGGGCCGACGACCCGGCAAAGGGCATGGTGATCGTCTACAACGTTGAAGACCCCGACAGCCGTCCGCTGGCCGATTATTACGCGCTGAAGCGGGGCGTGCCCACCCGCCGGAGTTGTGAGATCGACGTCCGCGCATCCGAAACAATCACCCGCGCCGAGTACAACCAGAAGATTCGCGACCCGATCTCGCAGTTTTTGGTTCGCAAGGAGTTGATCCATCAGGAACCGAAGACGATTTTCGATTCGATCCTCGGGAAAATCCCGGGGCTGGAAACGATCAGTGCGAAGGTATCGTGCATCGTACTGATGTACGGCGTGCCGTTGCGAATCGACAGCGATCCAAACCTGGCAGAGCGGGTGCCCGAGACCACGAAGAAGGAATTTCGCCGTAACGAGGCCTCCGTCGAGAGCGAGCTGGCAACCTTGCCCACCCCCGGCGCGCCGATCACAGGGTTCCTGCGAAATCCATTCTTCGAGAGCGCTTCCGTGCATTTCGGGCCTCCCCTCAATAACGCGATGTTGTTGGTCGGTCGATTGGATGGCCCCGATCCGGCGACCGTGCGACGGATGATTGATGACGCGTTGACCGCCGAGCGGTACGGCGTGCACGGTCGCGCCTACTTCGACTGGAGGGACACACAAGATCGTGGATACGTGGAAGGGGACGATTGGATTCGCGGGGCGTATCACGCCTGTCGCGATGCCGGGTACGAATGCGATTACGATGATCGACCCGAGACATTC
The DNA here is from genome assembly GCA_052146795.1 of Verrucomicrobiia bacterium. Taxonomy (GTDB): domain Bacteria; phylum Verrucomicrobiota; class Verrucomicrobiia; order Palsa-1439; family Palsa-1439; genus Palsa-1439. Next base: position 18,027 of record JBKQMH010000102.1, on the reverse strand, counting down.
GATCAGGATTATCCCATGACCGACGTCGCGATTTACGCGGGCTGGTACGCGCCCAACGTGTGCGGGCCGTTTGTCCGCCCGGATTTTCATTTCCGGACCGGGGCGCTCGCGTACCACATCCACTCGTCGAGCGGCGCCAGCGTGCGGACACGGACGACATACTGGGTGGGGCCGTTGTTGGCCAAGGGCGCGGCGGCGACCATGGGCAACGTCTTTGAGCCGTATCTCTCGATGACGCCGCATATCGATATGTTCTTCCAGCGGTTGCTGGACGGTGCGACATTCCTGGAAGCGGGCTATTACAGCGAGCCCGTGCTGAGTTGGCAGACAACGTTCGTCGGCGATCCGCTCTATCGTCCGTTTGCCACGTCGCTGGACGAACAGATCCACCGTCTCGAAGCCGACCACCAACCGGACGTTGAATGGGCGTACCTGCGCAAGGTGAACCAGTTGATGAACCAGAGCCAGTCCGCGGCAGCCGAGAAACTCTGCCGGGCCAAAGCGGAGACACTGCACAGCCCGGTTCTCTTCGAGAAACTGGGTGATCTGTTGCACGCCTCGCACCAGGAAACGGGCGCGATCGAGGCGTACACCAAAGCCGACGAGAAGGCGGGCAACCCCTACCACCACATTCGAGTGGTCACCAAGATGGCTGCGGCGTATGAAGCAGACCGTCAGACCCTCCGCGCATTGGCTGTGTACGAAAACCTCGTCTCTTCCTTCCCCTCGAACCACAACGTGGTGGCATTCTGCACGCACGCGCGCGATCTGGCGAGCACGCTCGGTGACGAGGCAAGAGTAAAATCCTACCAGTCGAAGATCGACGAGCTGACCGCCCCGCCGCCCAAGGAAACCGGCCAACCCGAAAAGAAGTGACAAGCCCCCGCGCCTTTGTTATCAGGTCGCGTAGCCGGGCAAGGCCCGGTGACTGTGATAGTGCCACTATTAATCTTGGCGGTGATCCTGCTCGGCGTACCCTTGTGGACGGTGAGCGTTTACAACCGCTTGGTCTCGACGCGCAACCTGGTCGATAACGCCTGGGCCCAGATCGACACCCAACTGAAGCGCCGCTGCGATTTGATCCCCAACCTCGTCGAGACCGTAAAAGGCTACGCGACCCACGAACGGCAGACATTCGAAAACGTGATCAAGGCACGTAATGCCGCGCTGAACGCCCCGGACACACAAACCCGGGCGCAAGCCGAGACGGCACTGACCAGCGCGATCAAGTCCGTCTTCGCCATCGCCGAGGCCTACCCCGAACTCAAGGCCAATCAGGGCTTCCTGTCGCTCCAGACCGAGTTGGCCACCACCGAGGGCTACATCGCCCAGTGCCGTTCACACTACAACGATGCCGTGCTGAACCTCAACAACGCCTTGCAAGTGTTCCCCGCCGACATCGTGGCGAGCCTGTTCAAGTTCCAGTCCCGCGACTATTTCGGCGTCCCGCCCGGGGCCGAGCGCGAAGCGCCCAAGGTGCAGTTCTAGCCGACGCTGACGAATTACAGCGATGGCCCGTTACACCGAGGCGGTCCATCTCTGGCTACTTCTTCTCAAACGCCGCGTCGAAGGCGCGGGCGCTGGGTTTGAAATCGAGCTTCTTCACGAACACGCAGGCTTCAGTCGCACCGTGCTCGCGGTCCATGCGGCTGTCCTCCCATTCGACCGAGAGCGGGCCGGTGTAGCCGATGTCGTTCAGCGCGACGATGATCTCCTCGAACTTGATATCGCCACGCCCGAGGGAGCGGAAGTCCCAGTACCGACGCGGATCGGCAAAGTTCGTGTGACCGCCAAACACGCCGACCGTGCCATCGCCGTGACCCCACCACACATCCTTCATGTGGACATGATAGATGCGATCGGCAAAACGGCGGATGAATTTCACGTAATCGACGTGCTGGTAGCCGAAGTGCGACGGATCGTAGTTGAAGCCGAACTCCTGGCGGTCCTTCAACGCGGCCACCGCGCGCTCGGCGCTGGCAATATCGAAGGCAATCTCCGTTGGATGCACTTCGAGCGCGAATTTCACTCCGCACCTCTTGAACTCGTCGAGAATCGGGTCCCACATTTTCGCAAAGAACGCGAATCCATTATCGATCATCGCCGGCGAAACCGGCGGGAACGAATACAGCAGGTGCCAGATCGAGCTTCCCGTGAAACCGTTGACGACCTTGACGCCAAGGTTCTTGGCGGCCTGCGCGGTGCGCATCATCTCTTCCGCGGCGCGCTGGCGGACATCCGCGGGTTTGCCGTTGCCCCACACGTGCGGCGGCAGGATGGACTTGTGGCGCTCGTCGATGTTGTCGCACACGGCTTGGCCGACCAGATGCGCGCTGATAGCCCAGGTCTTCAATCCGTATCGCGTGAGGATCTCGTGTCGCGAGTCGCAGTAACTCTTCGATTTGGCGCCCTGGCGGACGTCGAAGTGGTCGCCCCAGCACGCCAATTCGAGCCCGTCGAAGCCGAAACCCCTGGCCTTCTTGCAGATGGTGTCGAAGGTGAGGTCGGCCCATTGGCCGGTGAAAAGCGTGACGGGTCTGCCCATGGTCGTGATCTCCGTGTAATTCGCGTTGGACTCGCTGACGCACGAGTGATAAACAAGCAGCAGGGCGTTTTCAAGCATCATGTTCATCGACACACACGCGCATCTTTGCTATCCCGACTTCGCGGAGGACCTTCCCCAGATGATCGAGCGCGCACAGGCCGCGCAGGTCACGCAGATCGTCAGCATCGCGACGGATTTGGAATCGGCGCGGAAGACCACGGACATCGCGCGTCGATTCGAAGGCGTGTACGCCGCTGTCGGCTTGCATCCCGGCGAAGTGCCCAACGTCACTCTCTGCGACATGAAGGAACTGGCCGTGCTTGCAGCCGAGCCCAAGGTCGTGGCCATCGGCGAGACGGGCCTGGACTATTTTCGGGAGGCGCAGACCGACCTGGCGTTGCGTCAGCAGCAGACCGACCTCTTCTGGGCGCAGTTGGAATTGGCAAAGGAGCGGCATTTGCCGGTGGTCATCCACAATCGCTCCGCCGAACAGGACATTCTGGATATCCTGCGGGCGCACGCGGAAGCCCTGCCCAAGGATTGGCGTCCGTGGGGCGTGATGCACTGTTTTTCCGGCACCGAGAAGTTCGCGTTTGATTGCATCGAGATCGGGCTGTTGATCAGCTACACGGGCATCCTGACCTTCAAGAACGCCGCGTCGCTGCGCGAGGAGGCAAAGACGGTGTCCCTCGACCATGTTATGCTGGAAACAGATGCGCCGTACTTGGCGCCCGTGCCGAACCGCGGGAAACGCAACGAGCCGGCCTACCTGCCGCTCATCGCCAACGTGCTTGCCGAGGTGAAAGGCGTGACCGTCGAGGAAGTCGCGCGAGCAACGACGCAAAACGCCCGCCGGTTGTTCGGACTGCCTTGAGAGAGGAGGCCGCAGATGGAACTCAAACGATTCAGCTTGGCGATACGGATCGTCGTCGCGCTCCTCCTCGGCTTCTTTCTGCTGAAATTCGTCTTTTCGGGGACGGCTCTCGGCCAACCGATGTCACCGATGGACAGGTTCTTCGGGATGATCGTGGCGATATTCTACGGTCTCATACTATTTGCTCTGTTTGGCTGGTCGTTTCTTGCAGCTATCGGCGAGCGGATCGGGAATTCGCTCTACATGCCGAGCGATAAAAACTTCCAGATTTCGCCCGAATACAGCGTGGCGGAGGCCCGCGCCGGGGTGGGGAAATACCAGGAGGCCATCGACGAATATCGCAAGGTGATCATCGAATATCCCGACGACATTTATCCGCATTTGCGCATTGCGGAATTCGCCGCGAAACACTTGAACGATTTGAAACTGGCCGAACTCGAATTGCTCTCGGCGCTCGGGAAAGCCAAAGGGGTGGATTCCACTGCACTCGCTGCGGGTCGCCTGGCAGATTTGTACCAGTTGACATTACAGGACCCGGCGCGCGCGTTGGACGTGATGAAACAGTTACGCGAGAAGATTCCCGGTACGAAGCAGGCCAGGTTGGCGGAACAACGCATCACGGTGCTTGAAAGCATCGTGCACGACGGTGTGACGCTGCCGAAAGCCCCCGACAAGATTGCCAATCGCCCATCGCGCTACAAGATGTCGGAGTAGCTTGCCTCAGCGAAGATCACCGAAATACATCGTCGTGGCGTAATCCATGGTGACCTTGCCACCCACTTGGTACCGGTCGAAAACCACGCGCACGGCCTTCAACATCGGCTGATGATTCGGATGTCCAGGCTCGGGTGCGTAGGAGGAGGACAGGAGACGGCCCGTCAGTGCTTCCAGTTCGAAGACCTGCTGACTCTCGAATTCTCGCCGCGTGAATGACTGGGGGGCGAAGAATGCGGTAATCGCCTCGACGTCGATGTTTCGATGGTTCACCTGCCGGTAGTCGGTGCCATACTTCTGGAGTAATTCCTCGTACGCGCACAGGAAAGGAGAGGTTTCGATGTGTCGGTCGTTCCAGATCAGTGCGACCCAGCCATTTGGTTTGAGGATGCGTGCGAACTCCTTGCGCGCCTGTTTGCGGTCAAACCAGTGGAACGCCTGGCCGGCCGTGACGAAATCCACCGAACGATCCGCGAGTGTCGTGGCCTCCGCGGCGCCGTTGACGCTTGTGAAGTTGGGATAGTGTTTCAGCAATCGTTCGCCCGCCTCGCGCATCTCGCGGTTTGGCTCGACCCCAAGCACCGGATTCCCGTGTTTCAGGAATAACTCGCTCAAGATGCCCGTTCCGGATCCGATGTCGGTGACGATGGATTTCTCCGTCAGCCCACAGTCGCTGGTCAACGTGTCAACCACCGCGCTCGGATAGCCCGGGCGGTACTTGATGTAATTCTCCACGCGACTGGAAAAGCGTCGGGTGGGACTGGTCGCCAATTCACCCATACGGAGCAATCCTACCAGAAAACAGACACTCCTGAGAACAGCGCCTTACAAACTCCGGTAGTAAAACCCGGTCTTCTCGGCGGCTTTGCGGTCGAAGAGGTTCTTGATGTCGATCAGGACGGGCGGGGACATCGTAGCCTTGAGCTGGTCGAGCGTGAGCGAGCGAAAGGCGTTGTGCTTGTTCGCCAGAAGCATGCAATCGCATTTCGGCAGCTTGTCGAACTCGACATTTTCGATTCCGAAATACTTGCGGACGGTTTCAGCCGAAAGCAGCGGATCGCAGCCGAGGACTTTGACACTGAAACCCTGAAGGTAGGTGATGGTGTCGTGGACCTTGCTGTTGCGAATGTCGGGTACGTTCTCCTTGAATGTCAGCCCGAGGATCAGCACCGTCGCGCCCTTGATCGGTTTGCCGACGTGGGCGATCCCCTTAACGATCATCTCGCCGACGTGCGCCGGCATGGAATCGTTGATCTGTCGGCCCGCCAGGATGACCTGCGGATGATAACCGAATTGCTGGGCGCGGTAGGTAAGGTAGTACGGGTCGACGCCGATGCAGTGCCCGCCCACGAGGCCGGGGTGATACTTGTGGAAATTCCACTTGGTACCCGCGGCGGCGAGGACTTCGTCGGTGTTGAGGCCAAGACGCGAGAAAATCAGGGAGAGTTCGTTCATGAGCGCGATGTTCAGGTCGCGCTGGATGTTTTCGATGACCTTGGCGGCCTCGGCGGTGGCGATGCTCGACGCGTGGAACACGCTCTTGGCGACAAGCGAGTAGAGCGCGCTGACCTCTTCCAACATCTCGGCGTCGCAGCCGCTGACGATCTTCACGACCTTGTCGACGGTGTGCTCGTGATCGCCGGGATTGATCCGTTCCGGAGAGTAACCAATCTTGAAATCGCCGAGCTTGAGCCCGGACTTTTCTTCGAGAATGGGCAGGCAGACTTCTTCGGTGACGCCGGGGTACACCGTGCTTTCGAAAATGACGATGGAACCTTTGCTCAGGTTCTCGCCCACGATGCGCGAGGCGCTGATGACCGGTTCGAGGTCGGGGACGTTCGCGCGGTCCACGGGCGTCGGGACGGCAACGACGATGTACTTGCACCCGCGCAATTGCTTCGCGTCCGTGGTGAAACGGATATTCGGGGACTTGAGGTCGCCGCCGAGGGTCTCACCGGTGCGATCGATTCCCTGCTGAAGTTCCTCGACGCGGCGCGTGTTGATGTCAAAGCCGACCACGGGGATGTGTCGGGCGAGCGACACGGCCAAGGGCAGGCCGACATAGCCAAGTCCGACAACCGCAACCGTACCCTCGATTTTCTTCATAATGTTTGCGGACAACCCCGTAAAAATTAGCAAGTCCCGTGCTCAAAATCTAGCCGTTGTTCATAGGTGCGCAACGTTTACGGGATGAACTCGGCTGGGATTCAACATTCCAGCCAGCAAAATGCGCAGGGTATGGTAGTTCTTTACGTCGATCCGGTGAGTACCAAGGTCGGCCGCCAGCGGTTTCACATCCACAATTTCGTGCGTCCCCGGGTCGAAACTCACCTCCAACGTGCCGTCGCTGTAGACGGCCCGGCCGCGGTTCTCATCGAGGGCCAGAGAGTATACCTTACCCTCCATCCGTCCCACAATCTGGGAGAGTCCGTCGATCTTTATGACATAAAACCCATCGCGTTTGGGATTGTCGAGCCACGTATCGCGGTCGGCGAAGAAGCTCGGCTTTTGGATGAACGGGCCGCCGTACTCGGGGCAGAACGTGTCGCAATTTCCGCACTCGTTGCACCAATCGGCGAAGTTGGCGATCTGGTGCTTGCGTTCAATCTTCAGCACGCCCGGATCGGCCGGCTGCAGACGGCCGCCATCCCAGGTGTAATTCGTGTACTTGATCTCGACGGGGTCCACTTCGTAGTAAAAATTCGCGTCGTTCGGGCACACGGGAATGCACTTGTCACAACTGATGCAGTCATAGAGGTGCAATTTCGAGTCAATCCGTTTCGGCACGGCCATGTTCTTCTCAGCCGTGTACCGTTCGTCGGCGACCGTGCGACTCCAGATCGGGCCGATGTTGAGGAAGCCGGCGTAGTTGACCGCCTCGTCGCGGTTGTTCTTCGCGTGCTCGAGCGCCGCCTGCGCGTTTCCTTCCCGCTGGAGAATGAAATCGCCGATGTTGTCCACGCCCCGCGTCTTCATCTCTCCTTCGAGGTTCTTCATGTACTCGAACAGCCGGCCATAACCGCCCACCTTCAGGAGGTCGGAGCAGGTGGTGATCGGCACGAATCCGCAGGCGACGCAATTGGCGAAATTATGTTTGTCCACGGCGGCGGCGAAACTGATCGGGCAGTCGGGCCCGTAGTTTTGCCGCCAGCGCTCGACGAGCCGCAGCGTGATCACGTGGAGGGGCGGGCCGCTGAGATACATGATCTCGTCTTTCGGGAAGAACGTCTTGTGATTGATGACCTCGAGCGTGTTGCTGAACTTCACGCCGACGGTGAGCCCAAGTTTTCGTCCCGTCTCCCGCAAGCGCCGCATCATCTCGATGCCGTCATCGAATTTCAGTCCGACGTCGACGGCCTTCTTGTTGACCTGAATATCGTGGTAGCCGAGACGGTCATGCAGCAGGTAGTTGATGTCGTCCAAACCCAGCATCGTCGGGTTCATCTTGACCACGACGCCCATGCCGATATCGGTCAGGAGGAAGTGGCAAATCTTTTCGATCTCGGTCGGGGGACAATTGTGGAACGTCGAGAGCGTGATCGTGTCGGAAATCTCGTCCGGGTAGGGCAGGTCGCGGTACTGCTTCCAACGGTCGGGGATTTCCATGCGCAACTGGTCGACGTGTTTCTTCGCGTTGCGAAGAGTGGCCATGAAATCGCGGATCGGCTGGGCGGAGATCCCCGCCAGGTTGTAGCCGAGACTGAAATCGTAGATGGTCGATGTCTTGTCGAACTTGCTCGGCGGGAAGTTCAGCAGGTTGCTCGCCTTGAGCATCTCAACCAGCATCATTCCCGCAACGTATTCATGGATCGACTCGTTGAGCCGGAGTTCCTGCGAGAACTCGATGTTGTAGCCCACATTGGTCATGTCGATGCACGGGCGGTTGATGACCAACTGGTCGTCGATCTGCACAGTCTTGAGTTCGAGGATGCGGGATCCGCCGAGCCAACTGAGCACGATGTTTTGCGCCATCTGCGTTTGCGGCCCGGCCGCCGGACCGACGGGCGTCGCCGCGACCCGCCCGTGAAACTTCACGGTCGTGTCCAGAGTCGGGTCGGGCACATACATTTTGCGCAACGGCAGATCGAAGATGGTCTGTTGCCGCTCGGGCTCCAGAAACATCCGTTTAACGAGATCGCAAAATGGAGATGGATGGAGGTCCGCCATAGGGCCAGTTCTGTTCACAGACTTTACGGCTTCCTTTGCCGCAGTCCAGCCATAACTTATTCCAGCGAGGTCAGACTCTCAAGGGTGGGTGAGCCAACCAGTCGCACGCTTGACAGCGTATTTGTTGTCAAGGCTTACGCGAGTGCCAAATTGTCTGGTTGCTGCGGGTGGGCTGACATTGTGGCTGCTGTGCGCGCCATGTGTCCGGCATCACTGATTTCTGTAACCACCGTTTTGTCAATCGGTTAGGACGGCACAACCAGCCATGGCATCGGCTCTGCTAATGCAGAGGCTGTTAACATTGCAGATAGAGACGAAGACTCGTCAGTGTGCTGAATTTCCGGCGCCGGGGGAAGTGGGGTTTTGACCTCCGGCGTGAAGCCGTGTTTTCGGTGCGGGCACCGAGACGAGGAAACGCTTACGCGAGGGAACGATGAAACGAAGTGACGGATGTCTGAGCGACGCTCAACTTCAGGCGGAATTGAGCCGGTGCGAGTATTGCGAAGAGAAGCCGTGCCGCGAGGCCTGTCCGGCGCATTGTTCGCCGGCCGACTTCATCATGGCGGCGCGCGTGGGCGGGAAATCCGACTATCGCCGGGCGGCGGCCTTGATCATGAGCGCCAATCCACTCGGCGGGGTGTGCGGCGTCGTTTGCCCCGACTACTTCTGTGTGAAGGCGTGTTCGCGCCGGTGTTTCGATTCGCCGATCAACATTCCGGCGGTTCAAGCCACCGTCATCAAGAAAGCAAACGAAGTCGGGATGGCGGAATTCAAGGCGGCGAAGAAGAATGGGAAAACGGTCGGCGTCATTGGCGCGGGACCGGCGGGTTTGGGCGCGGCGGCTGTGTTGGCCCAGCAAGGCTATCAGGTCACGGTCTATGACCAGCAAAAGCGCCTGGGCGGGATGACGAATCTCATCCCGGACTTCCGATTGGACAAGACGGTCGTGCGGGCCGACATCGAATTCCTCAAGCGACTCGGCGCCATCGAGTTCAAAGTCGGCAAGGCGATCGCCAACCCGGATGATCTGCTCAAGGCGCACGACGCAGTCATTGTGTGCGCCGGGTTGGGCACTCCCATGCGACTGGGTATCCCCGGTGAGGAATACACAGTCTCATGGCAGAACTATCTGCAGAACCAGAAGAAGATGCGCGTGGCGGGCAAGAAAGTGGCGGTCCTGGGTGGCGGCGCGGTGGCGGCGGATTGCGCGACCACGGCCAAACGGCTCGGGGCGCTTTCGGTCGACCTGATCTACCGGCGCAAACAGGAGAACATGCCGTTGACGCAGTACGAGCGCGATATGCTGCTGGAGCACGGCATCGAGATTTCGAGTTGCTGCAAGCCCATCGCGGTAGTTCATCAAGGCAAGCGGGTCACGGGCTTGCGCATCGACAGGATGATGCTGCCGAAGGGCAAATCCGCGCGTCCGGAAAACTTTGTCGTCAACAAGTTGGAATCGCCGTTTGTCCGCGAATTCGACGTGGTGATTTCGGCGATTGGCAGCCGGCCCAAATTGGCCGTGAAGAAGACGAAGGGAGTTTTCTACGCGGGCGACATGGTACTGGGGTCCTCGACCGTGGTGGAGTCCGTGGCCAGCGGCAAGAACGCGGCGTTGGAAGCTGACGCATTCATCCGCGGGGAGAGCCGGCCGCGCATTCGGGATCGCGCCAAGAACCGCACCATTCTGACGGGCACGCCGGTGTGTCCCGTACCGCTCGACGCGGAGTTTTTTGGCCGCAAGATCCGCGCGCCGTTCCTGCTCTCGGCCGCGCCGCACACGGACGGGTATGAACAGATGCGGCTGGCCTACCAACACGGTTGGTCCGGCGGCGTGATGAAGACGTCGTTCGACAACGTGCCGATTCACATCCCGAGTGAATACATGTTCGTGATCGGGGGTTCGACATACGGCAACAGCGACAACGTCTCGGGGCATCCGCTCGACCGTGTCCGCAAGGAGGTCGAGCGGCTGGTGAAGGAATTTCCGGACCGGCTGACGCTGGCGTCGACCGGCGGGCCCGTCACGGGCCGGGACGAGGAAGACCGCGCGGGCTGGCAATCGAACACGCGGAAGATGGAGAGCTCCGGGGTGATGGGCGTCGAATACAGCCTGTCGTGCCCGCAAGGGGGAGACGGCACGTGCGGCGACGTTGTGTCCCAGAATGCCGACCTGACGGCCAAAATCATCGATTGGGTCATGGAGGCCAGCAGCGAGGACAACCCGAAATTGTTCAAGCTCACGGCGGCGGTCACGGCCATCCGACCGATCATCGCGCGGATTCAGGAAGTGTTCGCGAAGTATCCGAACAAGAAAGCGGGCGTGACGTTGGCCAACAGTTTTCCATCGCTGGCGTTTCGCAAGTCCGCGACGCGACGCTGGGAGGAGGGCGTGGTCATCGGCATGTCGGGGGAAGGCGTCCTGCCGATCAGCAATCTGACGCTGGCCAAGGTGTCCGGCATGGGCATCGTGGTTTCGGGCAACGGCGGCCCGATGGACTACAAGGCGGCCGCCAATTTCCTGGCGCTGGGCGCGCAGACGGTGCAGTTCTGCACGATTGCGATGAAGTACGGACTGGGGATTGTGGATGAACTTCACTCCGGCCTGAGCTACCTGATGCAGGAGCGCGGCTTCCGGTCTGTCAGGGAATTGATTGGCAGCGCCCTGCCGCACCCGATCACGGATTTCATGGCGCTGTCGGCGACCAAAAAGCTACCCGAGGTGGTTCGCGAACTTTGCGAGCACTGCGGCAATTGCGCGCGGTGTCCGTATCTGGCGATCACGCTGGATGGAGAAAAAGTTCCCGTGTTTGATCCGTCGTGCTGTATTGGCTGTTCGCTCTGCGCGCAGAAATGTTTCGCGGGGGCGATTACGATGCGGGAGCGGACGGAGCGCGAGCTGTTGGCATTGGCGCACTAGCCAACGGCTGGATGCAAATTCACCGGAGGGTTAGTTCAGTCAATTGACTTTGCGGTTTGCGGTGCCGTAGTCTAACGAGAACTTGGTGTGAATCTTTCCCGATTAATCAAAGTCGCCCGCGGAGAAGAGCCTGCCGATCTCGTCATCAAAGGCGGGCAGATTGTCAACGTCCTCAGCCATGAGATTTACCCGGCGGATATTGCGATTTGCGAGGAGCAGATTGCCGGCGTGGGCGATTACAGTGGCCCGAACGAACTGGATGCGCGGGGGAAGTTTGTTGCGCCGGGCTTCATTGATGGTCACATGCACATCGAGAGTTCGATGGTCACGGTCTGGGAATTTGCGAAGACGGTCATGCCGCACGGGACGACGACGATCATGGCCGATCCGCACGAGTTGGCCAACGTGCTGGGCGTCGAGGGCATCGAGTATGTGCTGAAGACGGCGAAGTACCAGCCGCTCAGCGTGTACGTGATGCTGCCATCGTGCGTACCCGCGACCGACCTGGAAACCAGCGGTGCGCGGCTCAAGGCGGTGGATCTGCTTCCGTTCCTCGACAGCCCGTGGGTGCTTGGTCTGGCCGAGATGATGAATTACCCGGGCGTGATTCATCGGACCGAGGAAGTGCTGGAAAAACTGCGCGTCGTGGGCGGGAAAGTGGTGGACGGTCACGCGCCGCAGCTCAGCGGAAAGGACCTGAACGCGTACATTGCCGCGGGCATCGGCAACGATCACGAATGCACGACGGTCGAGGAAGCGTGGGAGAAAATGCGGCTCGGCATGACCATTGCCGTTCGGGAAGGATCGGTCACGCGCGATCTGCTGGCGCTGCTGCCGCTCATCAAGCCCGAGAATGCCGAGCGGTTTTTCTTTTGCACCGACGACCGCACGCCTGCTGATTTGATGACGCGCGGGCATATTGATTCGATGGTGCGGATGGCGATCGGGGCGGGTTTGGATCCGGCGCTGGCGATTCGGCTCGCGACAATCAACACGGCGCAGTATTTCGGTCTGCCGAAGGTTGGGGCAATTGCGCCGGGGTGGGTGGCCGATTTGAACGTGCTCACCGATCTCAAGACGTGCGTGGTCGAGAAAGTATTCAAGCGGGGGCAACTGGTGGTGGAGAAGGGTTATTTGCTCGGGAACAAGCCGATGAACGCGATGATCGACGTGCGCAACACGGTGCGCATCCGTCCCCTCGGCGATTCGAGTTTCCGAATCCCCGCGAAGAAGGGACGCGCGCGGGTGATGGAATTGATTCCCCATCAAATCATCACGCGACAGGTGTCTGCGGAGCCAAAGCGCGAGGATGGCCATGTGGTTTCCGACACGAAGAACGATGTGCTGAAGATGGCGGTGATCGAACGCCATCACGGCACGGGCAACATCGGGCTGGGCCTGGTGAAAGGGTTTGGCCTGAAATCGGGCGCGATTGCCAGCAGCGTCGGCCATGACGCGCACAACATCAACGTGGTCGGGACAAACGATGCTGACATGCGCGCGGCGGTCGAGGAGATCGTGAAAATGCAGGGCGGGTTTGCCGTCGCCAACCACGGCAAGATACTCGCGTCGGTTCCATTGCCGATTGCGGGATTGCTGAGCAACAAGCCGCTGCCCGACGTGAAGGAGGAACTCGACGCTGCCAATCGCGCCACGCGTGAACTCGGCTGCACCGTGTCGGAACCATTCATGGCGCTGTCGTTCATGGCCCTAAGCGTGATACCGGAATTGAAACTCACGGACCGCGGTCTGGTGGACGTGAACCAGTTCAAGTTCGTGGATTTGTTTGGATCGTAGGCTGTCACCTGGAGCGACAGCGAACGTTCTTTGTCTGCCTGCTTGTTTTCGACTCGATCAAGTGGGCCGCGATTATCACGTCTCTTCTGCGTTGAGAACCAGGCGAGATCAGGCGCCCAGCGTTCTTGACGGGCGCTTGACTTGGAGGCGCGGGGGAATCAAGCTGTGGGTTAAGGTGACGATGAGAACACGATTGATCTATTGTTTGTTTGTCGCAGCGGCCCTGGTCGGGGCTGGCTGTAGTCAGTCCGAAAACACTTCGCAACAAACGCCACTGCCACCGGCTCCGCCGGCGGCACCGCAGGCGGCGGTTTCACCAGCGGCATCGGGCACGCAAACGCCGGCGTTACCGCCGGGGCATCCGGATATCAGCAGCATGAGCGGGCAGAGTTTGCCGGCCGGCTCGGCGTCGGATGCACCAAACCCGCAATGGACGGTTCCCGCAGACTGGCAACAGGGCAATCCTTCGTCGATGCGTCGGGCGACGTTTTTGGTGAAGGGTGCAGATGGACAAACCGCCGAGATCGCGGTGTCGGTGTTTCCCGGAGACGTGGGCGGGTTGATGGCGAACATCAATCGCTGGCGCGGCCAGATCGGTCTTGGCCCGGTCGCCCCCGATGAGATCGCCGGGATCACGTCGGACCTGGACGTCAACAGGACGAAGGCGACCGTGGTGGATTTCAAGGCGGACACCGCTCCCCCGGGGAAAACGCAACCCCCGCGCATGATCGTGGTCACGGTCCCGAACGCGGGCAGTTCGTGGTTTTTCAAGATGACGGGCGACGCGCCGTTGGTGGGCGCCCAGAAGGATTCCTTCCTGCAATTCGTGAAGTCGGTGAAGTTTTAAGTCGTGCGCCGGTTTTACGGCGACGGACGCTGGCGGATGCGGGTGACAACGAGATGGATCGCTGACACGATGTAGATGAGGGTGCCGATGGCGGACAGGGTGGCGAGTGGTCCGACATGGAACGCGCGGGCCATGGTTTCCAGGTTGCCGCTCTCCAGAATGTCGCCATTGGTGGCGAGTTGCATGTACTGGGAGTACGCTCGCGCAAACAGGACGAGCATCGCCACCAGACACGCACAGAACCCACCCGCGTAGAGAGAGCCGGAGATTCGTTGGCCGAGGTAGAATTGGCCCGCGCCCGGCACGAAGAGATTCAAGGTCATCGCAAACCGCAGTGTTCGGGGGCGAGGAGTCGGCGTTGGCGGGGCAGGGCAGTCCTCAGGTGCGCTCGTAATTACCGGAGGAATGCTTGATCTTGGAGACAACCCCCACGCATTAACTATTTGCTCCTGTACCGATGCGGGAGCGGTCGCCAAATCATACAGCGTAGTCTGACCATTCTCAGTGACGCTGATCTGGATGGCGTCGCGAGGCGCAATTATCGGCGTTGGCGGCGGAGACAAGGCGGCGGACGGCTTGGGCTTGTCCGCAGCGAAGGCCGCCAGCATTTGGGCTTCAAATGCCGCTTCGCGCGTTTTTTCGTCGCGATCCGACAGTTTGGCGATGTCTTTCCATTTCGGCATAGAGTGATCCAGCATGTCAACGAGGCAGGATTTGTGCCTGAGACAGTGTTGTTCTCGGGCCAAAAAGCGACCGTTTCGCTACATGCAGATTGGCCAAATGTAGCGCAAGACCAGCGACTATTCCATCGTTTGGACGATATATCCGCCGGACTTTTTGTCAGGCTCGATTTTCAGTAGGCTGCGGTTCTGCATTTCCAGCAGCAGATCGTTGAAGGAGCGGAACCCATGGGCGCGTTCATTGAACCCGGGATGGCGGCGTTTGATGGCCTGCTTGATCATCGATCCGTACGTGGGATCATTCGCGCCACGTTCTGACGAAATGGCCTCGAGCGTTTTCAGCACCAGATCGAACGCATCGGCCATGGTGGGTCCCTTGGCCTTGGCCTCACCCTCGGTGGTCTTCGCCGCCGCAACCGGTGCGGACGGAGCGGCGCCGCGGTGTCGGGGCTTGGATGGCGCCGCGCGAACCAGGTCATCGTAGTAAATAAATTCATCGCAATTGTTGATGAACAGATCGGCGGTCGAGTTCTTGACGCCGACGCCAATGACCATCTTGGCGTTCTCGCGGAGCTTGCTCACCAAAGGGGAGAAATCGGAGTCGCCGCTGATGATCACAAACGTGTCGACGTGGCTCTTGGTGTAACAGAGGTCCAGTGCATCGACGACCATGCGAATGTCGGCGGAGTTTTTCCCGGACTGGCGCACGTGTGGGATCTCGATCAATTCAAACGCCGCCTCGTGCAGGTCACGCTTGAACGCCTTGCCGCGGTCGAAGTCGCAGTACGCCTTTTTGACCACGATGTGTCCCTTGAGCAGCAGACGTTCGAGGACCTTCTGGATATCGAACTGTGGGTAATTGGCGTCCATGGCTCCGAGCGCGATGTTCTCTAGGTCGAGGAACACCGCCATGGTTGCGTTGGAATCCTGAGTGGTCATTGTTTGCCCTCGTGCAGCGCTTCGGCTAGTGCGTTGATCTCGGTCATTGCTCGTGACAAAGCAGTATATACCTCGTCATGGATGTTGACGACACCATAATTCGAATTCTCGCCGTCGAAAATGCCCTTCCTATCGGCTCGTCACAGTCCTTGTGACCAAGGATAACCTATCCGGTTTGGATTCTGCAACGCCTGAGTGGCGTAGTTCCGGAGCGCAGCGATGCGTTGGGCTCGGCATCTTGCCGGCCAGTAGTCATGACACAGAAGACGGTTGCGCAATGGGTGGTGGTGGTCGCGTGAGGCGCATGACGATGAGGCCGGCGACTAGGCAAATAACCGCGCCCAGCGAGACGGCGAACGAGGCGCTGGTGATCCTGGCGATGGCCCCGGCGAGGAGGCTGCCAAAGGGCGTCAGGCCGAGGAACGCGAGGGCATAGATACCCATGACGCGCCCGCGGAGTTCGTCAGGCACACGGGTCTGGACGGCGGTGTTGGCCGTGGCGAAGAAGATGATCATGAAAAAGCCCGAGCCCGCCAGCGCTGCCGCGGAGAGCCAGTAGACATGCGAGAGGGCGAATACGGCAAGCATGATGCAGAAGCCAAAGAGTCCGCCATAGAACAGTTTTCGCCGGGCCACCAGGTCGCCAAGGGAGGCGAGGGTCAACGCCCCGAACAGCGCTCCCACGCCGTTGGCCGCCATGAGATAGCCGTAACCACTGGCCTGAACGTGCAGCACGTCGCGGGCGAACACGGGCATCAGGACGCTGTACGGCCAGCCGAACAAGCTGACAATGGTGATCAGGGAAATGACAGCGCGGATCGCCCGGTGACCGCGAACGTAGCGCAAGGCCTCGACCGTTTCATGCCACACCGGTTTTCGTTCCGCGCGTGGGGCCGCGGCGGGCAGGCGCATGGCGAAGTAGGCGACCACGATGGCGAGGTAGGAGAGGCCGTTCACGAAGAAACAGCCCGTCAGGCCGATGATGCCAATCAACACGCCCGCCAGCGCGGGGCCGAACACGCGAGCACCGTTGAAGAGGGATGAATTCAGCGCGATGGCATTCATGAGATCGTCCTTGCCGACCATTTCGATGACAAAGCTCTGACGAGTGGGGATGTCGAAGGCATCGGTCATTCCATCCAGAAAACCGACCAGGGCGATCTGCCAGATTTTGATGACGCCGAAGTAGACGAGGGCGGCGAGCGCGAAGGCGAGCACCATGGCGCTGCTTTCGGTCAGGATGACGATGCGGCGTTTCTCGAATCGGTCGGCCATCGCGCCGCCGACGAGGGTGAACAGCGTGACCGGGATTGCCGACAGGAAGCGCACGGCGCCGAGCGTAAACGCGGAGTTGCTGAGCGTGTACACGAGCCAGCCGAGGGCAACCTGTTGCATCCAGGTGCCGATGACGGAGATGAGTTGGCCCGAGAAAAACAGGCGGTAGTTGCGGTGGCGAAACGCTGAAAATGTTTTTCGCCAGCTGATTCCGCCCGCGACGATCGACCGCGGCTGCGGCATCGTGTCGGCCGGTACGGTGACAATCGTCGGCTCGTTGTGTTCCGGCGCTTGAATTGGATCGTTCTCGGGCAAAGCAAGAGCGAATAAACTGGAAACTGCGCCAGAAATCAACGGGAGATTCGGCCGGAGCGCAGAAGGAGCTCTTTTTTTGAATTCAAGCCCTGATGAGTAGAGACGGATTACCCGCCAACACGGGACTGTAGCGGCTGGTTACCACCACCAGATCCGTCAGGTCAGGCGCCAGACTTGGAGCGTCCGAGCAGGAAATAGAGGATCATGCCGAGCAGCGGCAGCACCAGGATGAGCACGATCCACAGAACTTTCATGCCGATGTCACCGCGGCCCTTGGCAACGTCCACTATCGCGATGATGTCCAACGCCAACACGACCAGCCCAAGCAGTCCAAACATAGCGACCCTCCTGTTGGGAGAGAGAATAGCAGGGGGCCTCTTGGATGACAAGGCCGGAAAGATTCGGGTTGACAGCACACAAGATTCAGATATGGTCACCAACAATAAAGTTAGCTATGGCTAAGAACTCGGATCGCAATGGAGTGGATATGCGCAACGACGGCGCAGGGCTTTCGGCCAGCCTGCCGGCCGATGCCCGACAGGTGGGGCCGCAAGTCGCCATGGAGGATCGCAAACGCGCCAAGGACCGCCGCCGGGTCATTGTCCATCGGACCGGCGGGGGGCGCCGATCGTGGATGCTCCTCTGGTTGCTGATTGGCCCCGGGATCCTGGTCATGCTGGGCGAGAATGACGGGCCCAGCATGATCTCCTACGCCCAGACGGGCGCAACCTATGGCATTGGTTTTTTCCTGCCCTTCATTGCCCTGACCTTCGGTATGGCCTTTATCGTCCAGGAAATGACCGTGCGACTCGGCGCCGCCACCAAACGCGGTCATGCCGAGCTAATTTAAACGCGCTTCGGCCGCTTCTGGGGCTTTTTCGCCATGGCCGATTTGGTATTCGGCAACCTGCTGACGCTGGTTACGGAGTTCATCGCCGTGCGCGCGGGTCTAGGCTT
>JBKQMH010000101.1:0-14238 GCA_052146795.1 Verrucomicrobiia bacterium | reverse complement strand
GCGCCTCCTTCTCCGCCATCGCCGGTGTCAGACAGCGCAACTCAGCCATGCCCATTTGGGTTTTGAGATCGCGGAAGCACAGTTCCAACTGCCAGCGACGTGCGTACAACGCGGCCAATTCTTCGGGTGGATACTGCTGGTGATCCAGCAGGGTGGTGACCAGCCTGATCCAGCGGCTGCGACAGCCGGGACTGGTCACGCGAAACCGCAGCACCCGCACCGTGATCGCCGCCGGCGTCTCCGCCCATTGAGCGGCGGTCAGATACGGCGGGCACGGCTTGGCCTTAGTCCAGACGAACAAGGCATCATGGCGGCTCAGGCGCTTGGCCTTGCGAAAGTCGATGTTGCGGCGGTAACTCAGACGGGCGAGCACGTCAATGCCTCGCCGCGGCAACGAGGCCTGCGTCGGGTACTCGCCAAACAGCCGGTCGCCCAACAGGATGTCGCCCGGGCGCAGCTTGTCCCACAAGCGGCGGGACAATCGCAGATCGTGGTGGAAATGGTCATCCATGGTCACGGCCTCGATCGCGCCGCTGGACAGCGAGAACAACGCCAGCAACTTCAGCAACGGAAACCCGCATCTGGGCTTTTGGTAGACGGACTGCGGATAGCGTTTCTGGTTGGCGCGGGTATCCGGCAAGCGCACCGTCGTACTGTCCACCACTTTGACCGGTCGGTCGGCCAGTCGCCCGCCTTCTCCCGCGCGTCGCTCGGCACACTTTGCCAGGTGAACCAAGGCCGTCTCCAAGCGCTCGCGAGGCAGGCGCAATCGGGCTTGGCAATAGGCACTGGTGCCCTCGTGGACCGGACCGAGGCCTTTCAACCGGAACAACGCTTGCACCTGACGGACGACCTCCCGACAGGCGGTCTGGGGCGTGAGCAGTTGCCAGAGAAAACACTGGAAGGTCAGCCGCAAGCTGTAAACGCGTTCCCGACTGTTGGGTCCGTACGGCTCGGCGGCCAGCCAGTGGGCGGGCAGATAGGTTTCCAAGCACTGCTCCAGTTGCGACAACGAAGCATGGCGCAGGTGATGAAGGGCGCGGCGCGTTTGGGCGGCGAATCGGCAGCGGAAGGCGGGAAAGTACGGTGTGTTCATAGAGCGGTATATATACCGCTTTATTTGACAGGCATGATACACTTTTCCTTGGATGAAGGCCCCCCGCACTCCCGTCGAAATCGAGTACACCCGGTTGTGCGCCCGACTGGCCCGGCTCGGCTGGATCAGCCACGGATACGTCCAAAACCGGGGCCCGGGAGCGGGCGGCCCCTGTTACCAGTGGACTCGCAAAGTGCGGGCCAAGACCGTCTCGGTGGCGCTGTCGCCCCAACAATACCAAGCCCTGAAACAAGCCATTGAAAACTGGCGAGAAGCACAGCAAATCCTCCAGCGGATGCAGATCCTCAGCCGATCGGTCATCTTCGGCACTCTGCCCAATCCCCCTCGACGCAAACGCTTGGGCAAAAAAGTTTTGGGCCTTATCTAACCGCCATTCCCCATTCGGGAACAAAATAAACACGACGACGTGCCATGATGACAGCCGATGAAGAACCAAATCAGGGACGACAGCCTGGTGGAGACCTCCGTGCCGCTGGTGATGCATTTCGCGCTATCGGCTCAAGTCAGAGGATAGTGTATGGAACGACTGAACGATGTAGGACCGCAGATTCGCCGCTTGCGCCATGAACACGGATGGACGCAAGACGTACTGGCGGCGAAATTGCAACTCCACGGCTGGGACATCAGTCGTGAAGGCGTTGCCAAGGTGGAGGGCGGTTATCATGTGGTGAGCGATCGTCAATTGCTCTGTCTGAGCCGCGCGTTCCATTCGCCTATCGAGGAAATTTTTTCCATGGAGACGCTGAAGTGAGTAAATACCTACGGCGGAAGGCAGCGGCGGAGTATGCGAACATCAGTCTGCGCACGCTTTCAATTTGGATGGCTAGACGCATTATCCCTTTTCGGAAGATTGGACGCACTGTCCTGTTCGACCCGGCAGAACTCGACGCGGCGCTGGACAAATTCCGCATCGCCGCCGTCGGCGCTCCGCCCCTTCGGAAGCGACGGGCAACGCGAACCCAATCTAACGTGAGTGACTCCGTTTCCGTGAGCGGAGCACTTTCCCGATCCAGACCGACTGAGGTGGAATCTATGGCCACCGACGTTGGGGTCGCGGAATCGACGTAAGCAGCGCGGGGCGCGGACTACCACGACGACAGCGGATTTCGCACGACCGCCCTTTCCTCAAATTCAAAGCTTTCGACGCATCTTCGGCAAGATTACCAATGCCAGCAAACTCGACTTAGTACTCGCCAATTCGCGCACACTGCTCCCGAATACACCCAGCGGCACCGCACTGGTTTTCCGCCTGATTTCCAAGTGGCAAAAAGTGGCAAAAGTTCGGCTATTTCATGCCTTTCTCTGCCTCTTGCTGCAAGAACGATAATCTAATATAGCCTCGTGTTTATGAGGGTTGCAAGGTATATCATTGGAAAACACTGAAGTCCAAAAGTGGCCACTTTCTGGTTTTCGAGACCAGCCCGATCAACCGCTCTGGCACCCCTCCGAAAACCGAAACGACGAAATACCCGACTACAGCCAGCGTAACTTACCGTCGTCGTTGGCGCAAGCCGTCACTGAGCAGATTGAAGGCCAGCACGGTCCACGTGATCGCCAGTCCCGGTGCAATGCACAACCATGGCGCAATACGGAATGTGCCCTGTTCCTCGCGCAGCATCATGCCCCATTCCGGCATATCGGGTTGCCCCGACAACCCCAGAAACGCCAGCCCCGCGGCCTCCAGCACGGCCCCGCCCAGCGTCAGCGTCGTCAGCACGAGAATCAGCCCTGCGCAGTTCGGCAGAATCTCCAGGGCCGCGATTCGCCATCGGCCCGCGCCGGTGGCCCGCGCGGCCAGCACATATTCCTTTGCCCCTTCCGACACGAACGCTGCCCGCACCTGACGCACTACAGTCGGCAGACTCGAAATACCAACCGCAATTGCCACACTCGCGGGTGAGGGCGTCAGGATCGTCAGCGCGACCAGCCCCAACAAGATCGACGGGAACGCCAACAGGAAATCCGTTGTGTGACTGACGATCGCATCCAACCATCCTCGCCGCACACCGGCGGCGGCTCCCAGCGCAGCTCCCCCCAAGACCGCGATCGCGGTCGCGCCAAACGCAATTCCCAGCGTCGCCCGCGCGCCGTACAGGATCCGGGTCAACACGTCCCGTCCGACTCCATCCACGCCGATCCAATGCGACCACGACGGCGGCGCGAGCGCCAGATCGCGATACAGTTGTTCCGTCGGCGCGTGGGTCGAGATTACGCCAGCCAACGCCGCGGCCAACATGACCACGGCGAGCATGGAAGAACCGGTCCCGAGTAATAGATTCCGTCGTTTCATCTTCGGAGTTTCGGATCGAGTGCGTGATGCGCGATGTCCACCGCAAAATTCACCACCATCACCATGGCCACGAGCACGAGCAACGCGCCTTGAATCGCCGGATAATCACGGGCGAGCACCGCGGTGGCGACGTAGCGTCCGATGCCCGGCCACGCAAACACCGTCTCGGTCAACACGGCGCCGCCAAGCAGATACGCGAACTCGACGCCAATCATCGTCACGATGGGCACCAGCGCCACGCGCAGGGCGTGGCGGTAGAGAACGGCGCGCTCGGTCGCGCCCTTTGCCTGGGCGGTGCGAATGAAGTCTTTGCCGAGTGCTTCCAGCACGGCGGTCCGCGTCACGCGCGCGACAAACGCCGCGGGAATCGTGGCCAACACGAGCGCCGGTAGGATGAGATGATCGAGCCCACCGCGTTCGCCTGCCGGCAGCCAACCGAGTTCCAGCGAGAACAGCAGCATCGCGAGCAGCCCCAGCCAGAATACCGGCACGCTGAGCCCGACAAGACTCACGGTCGTTCCCAGCGCGTCCTTCCACGTTCCCGCGTGGCGCGCGCAGAAAATGCCCAGCCATACGCCTGCGAAAGTGGCGATGACCAGCGCGACAATGGACAGCTCGATGGTTGCGGGCCAGGTTCGCGACAGGTCCTCCTTCACATCCCGTCCCGTGACAATCGACTCGCCGAAACTTCCGCGCCCAATGACGTTTTGGAGCCAAAGCCAGTATTGCACGGGAAGTGGTCGGTCGAGCCCCAGGCGCGCACGGATGGCAGCAATTCGATCCGGTGTCGGGTTCTTCAGGAGCAACCGGGCCGGGTCACCCGGCACGGCACGCACAAGCAGAAATACCGCGACACTGGCCACAAACAGCGCCACGGCCAATGACCCGATTCGCCGCAACAGGAATGCGCGCATGGCGCCAAACATAAAACGGCCCGCGAACGTTGTCGAGGTTCACGCACGTTGGCTGGAAAATCTCGGCCAAGGATGTTTTGACGCGGCCTGCCCTATCGATGTAGACTGCAACACCCGTTTGTGGTGGAGAGGTGAATACTGTGAGTATTGCGACACGATTTACGCTGGGACAGTCTGAGATCCCGACGCATTGGTACAACGTTCTGGCCGATGTGCCGGAGCCGCTGCCGCCGCCGTTGCATCCGGGCACGAAACAACCGGTCGGGTTGGCGGACATGACGGCGATTTTCCCCGAGAACCTCGTTCAACAGGAAATGACGAGCGAGCGCGACGTCGAGATTCCGGAACCCGTCCGTGAGATTTACGCGTTGTGGCGGCCGACGCCGTTGCTGCGCGCGGTGCGATTGGAGAAGGCGCTGCAGACGCCCGCGCACATCTATTTCAAGTACGAGGGCGACAACCCCTGCGGGAGCCACAAACCGAACACAGCGGTTGCGCAGGCGTATTACAACAAGATCGCCGGCACGAAGCGGCTCGCGACGGAGACGGGCGCGGGGCAATGGGGTTCAGCGCTGGCGATGGCGTGCAAGTTATTCGGGATGGAATGCCGCGTGTACATGGTCAAGGTCAGCTACCACCAGAAGCCGTATCGCCGGCTCCTGATGCACACGTGGGGCGCGACCGTTCACGCCAGCCCGAGTGGTTACACCGAGTACGGGAAGAAATTGCTCAAGGACGATCCCGAATGCCCGGGCAGTCTCGGCATTGCGATCAGCGAGGCGATTGAGGACACCGTCAAACATCCCGGCACGAAGTATTCGCTCGGCAGCGTGCTCAATCACGTGTGCATGCATCAGACCGTCATTGGCCAGGAAGCCATCAAGCAGATGGCGCTCGCCGGCGAGGAGCCCGACGTGGTGATTGGGTGCGTCGGTGGTGGCAGCAATTTTTCCGGAATCTCATTCCCATTCGTGCGCGAGAAGATCGTGGACAAGAAGAAGACGCGCATTGTGGCGGTCGAGCCGTCCGTATGCGCGTCGTTGACCAAGGGCCAACTCCGCTACGATTTTGGCGACACGGCGATGACCACGCCGTTGCTGTGGATGTACACGCTCGGGCACGAGTTCATTCCGCCGGAAATCCACGCGGGCGGGCTGCGCTATCACGGCATGGCGCCGACGGTCAGCCACCTGCACAAGCTTGGCCTGATCGACGCGGTCGCGTACGAGCAGACGAAGGTGTTTGAAGCGGCGGTGATGTTCGCCCAGAGCGAAGGTATCGTGCCGGCGCCGGAATCAGCGCACGCCGTTCGCGCGGCGGTTGATGAGGCGATCCAGGCGCGCGAGGAAAACAAGAAGCGCGTCATCCTGTTCAACCTCTCGGGTCATGGGTTGCTGGACCTCGCATCGTACGAGGCGTATTTCACCGGCAAGCTGCATGATTGATCAGTCCGCGGGGGGCGCGATTGCATGCATCGAGTCGCGACACGGAGAGCATGAGACAACATCACAAAGAGGTTAAGCCCATCCCCGACGATTGCCACTCGATCACGCCGTATCTTTTGGTTCCCGACGTTGGGGAACTGGTCGGGTTTCTGAAGAAGGCATTCAAGGGAGTCGCGCGGGCGAAGATCATGCGGCCCAACGACACGGTTCTCCATGCGCAGGTGCGCATCGGGGATTCGCTGGTCATGATCGGCGAACCGCAAGCCCCGTGGAAACCAAGGCCATCGATGTTATACCTGTATGTCGTTGACGTCGACGCCACTTACCGCCGAGCCATCAAAGCGGGCGCCAAATCGGTGGTGGAACCGGCCGACATGTTCTATGGCGATCGTCATGCCTGCGTGAAGGACGTGGCGGAGAACAACTGGTGGATCGCGACTCGTATTGAGAACGTGTCGCTGGACGAAATCCAGAAGCGCGCCACCGCGTTTTTCGAAAAGATGGCGAAACCTGCGGCTTGATAAGTTGCCGCATATCAGACGGTACTGAACCGGAATTCGCGGGAGGTTCACCATGTTGATTGTTCACGTCCACGTGCATGTGAAGGCCGAGTGCCTCGAGGCGTTTAAGCAGATCACGCTGGAGAACGCGCGCGCAAGCGTCAAGGAACCGGGAATCGCGAGGTTCGATGTCGTGCAGCAGGCGGACGACCCGACACGCTTTGTGTTGGTCGAGGTCTATCGCACGGCGGACGCGCCGGCGAAACACCGCGAGACGGCGCACTACGCGAAGTGGCGCGACACGGTCGCGTCGATGATGGCTGAGCCGCGCACCAGCGTGAAGTACGGCGAAGTCTTCTGGACGGTGTAGCAGAACACTGTCTGGAAAAGAGCGCCGCACAATCCCGAATTCATTCCGCTGGACAAACGGGCGGGGGGCCGGTTCTACTACGCCTATGAATTTTGAATTCACCACGGTCCCGCGCATCCTGTTTGGCGGCGGGAGGTTGAAGGAGATCCGCGCGATTGCGCCGGAACTGGGGAAGCGGGCCCTGGTGGTCTGCGGTAGTTCCGTGCGCGCCGTGGAACGCGTCCAACCGCTGTTCGGTGCGTTGACGAACGTAGGGGTGGCCTACACGGCGTTTGCGACGCAGGGTGAACCGACCATCGATGAGGTGCGGGTGGGGACGAAACAGGCGCGGGATGAGCAGTGCGATTTGGTAATCGGTTTCGGCGGCGGCAGCGCGCTGGACACGGGCAAGGCCATCGCCGCGCTGCTCACGAATGAGGGCGACCCGCTGGATTACATCGAGGTCATCGGCAAGGGCCAGCCGTTGACGAAGCCGTCCGTGCCGTACATTGCGATCCCGACCACGGCGGGTACCGGGTCCGAAGTCACGCGCAACGCCGTGCTGGGGTTGCCTGAGCATCGCGTGAAAGTCAGCCTGCGGAGTCCATATATGCTGCCGCGCGTGGCGCTGGTCGACCCCGAACTCACCTACAATTTGCCGGCAGAGGTTACGGCGGCCACGGGCCTGGACGCGCTGACGCAGTTGATCGAGGCGTTTGTGTCGGTGAAGGCGAATCCGATGACGGACGCGATTTGCCGCGAAGGAATGCATCGGGTGGTGCGGTCGTTGCGACGCGCGTTTGAGCAGGGGGACGGTCCGCCGTGGCGGGAGAACTGGCAGGCCATCGTGACCGCGCGCGAGGACATGTGCGTGGCGGGGATGCTGAGCGGGATGGCGCTGGCCAACGCGGCGCTGGGCGCGGCCCACGGGCTATCGGGGCCGTTGGGCGGCATGTTCGACGCGCCGCACGGCGCGTTGTGCGCGGCGGTGTTGCCGTATGTGGTGGAGGTCAACGAGCGGGCGACGAAAGAGCGGCTCGTGGGGAGCCCCGTGGTTCCACGGTTCGAACAAATCCGGCGCGCGATGGGCGATCTCGGTGAACTTGTCCAGGCATTGAAGATTCCGCCGCTGCGGGCCTACGGCGTGATGCGCGAAAACTTCCCTGAGATCATCGAGAAGGCGAAGGCATCCAACAGCATGAAGGGCAACCCCGTGGTGTTGCACGACGACGAACTGCGCGAGATTCTCGAGCGCGCGCTGTGAACGCCATTGAATGGCGGTCTATCCGATGGTTGAGCAGAAACGGTTGCCAGTCGTCTAATGCAACGTATGGAATTTGTGTCCGAAAGACCGATGACAGCCAATGACACGCAACCACCACGCCTCGATCCGTTGGGCATGGTTTTGGTGCTGGCGATCAGCGCGCTGGTCGGGTTGTTGTATGTGCCGCTGTTGCACTGGCTGGGGAGGGAGACGCTGCACACGCAACAATTGGTGAACGGCGCGTTTCTGGTGTTTTTCGCGCTGGTGATTTGCGTTTGGGACGCGGTCGACAAACTGCGGTTTGATCCACACGTCAGCGCGCACGGGATGGGTCTGATAGCGCTCGCATTCCTGTGTCTCGGGGTGGCGGGGAAATGGCATTCCATGTCGCTGCCGTTCCTGCTGTTGTCGGCGTGTCTGGCGTTCGCGGGCATTGTGTCGCTGGTGCTCGGCCAGGCTGGTGCGAGGCAGTTTCTGCCGGCGTTGTGTGCTTTCTTCGTTTTCGGCGTGTTGGTGGGACTGGTCCCGAGGTTGGACTGGCCGTTACGGGCGATGGCCGCGCGCCACGCGGGTTCTGTGCTGGCCACCCTCGGAGTGCCCGTGAAGATCGGGCTGGTGGAGGGCCAGCCGGCGCAACTTCTTCTCTCGGTGAAAGGACGGATCTTCGTCGTGGCCACCGAGTGCAACGGTTTCGGGCTGCTGACGGCATCGCTGATTGTGGCGACTACACTGGCTTTTCAGTATCGGCTGCCGTGGGCGCAGAAATTGTCGTTGTGGGCACTCGCGGTCCCGATTGCCATCGTCTGCAACTTCCTTCGCATCGTGAGTATCTGTCTGGTCGCGCCACAGATGGCGTTACCCTACGGGTTCGTGCATGAAACCCTGGGACTGATCTTCTACTTTTTGGGGCTGGGGCTGATTTGGAAAATTGCCGGCGAAGCGAAAGTGAAAGGCCATCCCGGAAAAACTCGCCGCGCGTGACCAGGAGTCGGCGGCAGGTCAGTTGCCCATTCCTGAGCGGAGCATTTTCAACGCGGCGATGAGCGGGCTGACTTTGCCGTGCGCCCCGTCCCGGAGCGACGGCAACAACGTGAATCCTGCGTGCAACAATCGGCTGAAGAGAATACCGCCGGCCACGGACAGCACGAATACAGCCGCACGGAACCAGAAGGTTTGTTTGATGTCGTCGATTTTCTTTTCGGCTGACATGGCCATGGTGACGGCGGCTGATGTTTGCATTTTCATAATCGTACCGATCTAGCGCATCAAGACGCTGATACCGCCCAGCAGTATCCCCGTCCAAAACCCGGCCCACATCAACGTGCTGGCTTCCACGCGTCGTTCTTGGAATCGCGAGTGGACAAGAATCTGATGTTTGCCGTGGCTATTCATGTTGTCGTGCATACGCGGGTAGAGCGGATTGCAGGGGTTGTGCCAGAGGCAGTGTCCATTCGTGATGTCGGTGTTGCTGTATTGCGCAAGACACTTGCGCTGAACTTGTTACGCACGAAGACACCCGCCGTTTTTCCTGCAATCACGGAAGCCAGACTGGTAACCATCGGGCCGGGATGTCCATGGTGCTGAACACGGTGTTCAGTGCAGTGTCAAGTCCGGCAGTCGACGCGCATGGCGGGTGTGTGACCCGGCCGCGTCACTGTCGCTGGCGAAGCAACCGATTTGATGTACAATAATCCCCATGCAGTCAATCCGACGACCAACCGTGTTGAGCGCCGTGTGGGGCTTGGCCGTCCTGCTGGCATCTTGCGGACCAACGAAACATGTGTCCATCGAGAACGTGCACGTGACCGCGGTCACGTCCGCCGATGTACAACGGTTAATTCGCGAACCCGGAGCCAGGGCGGTGTTGGTCAACATGTGGGCGACATGGTGCGGGCCGTGCCGCGAGGAATTTCCCGGTCTCGTACGCGTGGCGCAAAAATACAACGGGCACGGATTGAAGACCATCCTGGTCTCGGCCGATGACACAGGGGATGTGGCGGCGGTGAAGAAATTTCTCGCTGAGGAGGGCGTCGATTTTCCCGCATACATCAAGGCGGAGAAAGACCAGGCGTTCATCGATGGGGTGGATAAACAGTGGACGGGGGCGCTGCCTGCGACGTTTATCTTCGACGGCAACGGCAAATTGCGCGATTTTTGGGAAGGCGGGGTCGCATTCAACGTTTTCGAGCAAAAAGTGGTCGAAGCATTGGGCAAAACTCAAAACCGATAGGAGGCAGTTTATGAACCGAGGATTGTCAGTGGCGTTGGTGGCATCGCTGGCCGTGGCCGGCAGCGCGTTTGGATTGAACATCGGCGACAAGGCGCCGTCGACGAGCGTGAAGATGAAGAACGTGGATGGCAGCGAGGTGTCCATCGCGGACGTCGTCGGCAAGCAGGGCACGCTGGTGGTTTTTTCGTGTAATCACTGTCCGTTCGTCAAAGCGTGGCAGGACCGCATCGCCTCGGTCGGCAACGCGGCGAAGACCAAGGGCATCGGCGTGATCGTCATCAACCCGAATGACCCGACGGAATATCCCGAGGACAGCTATGCGGAAATGCAGAAGCGGTCGAAAGACCTGGGCTTTACATTCCCGTACGTCGTGGACGCCACATCGGACGTGGCGCGGGCGTTCGGGGCGACGCGGACACCCGAGGCGTTCCTGTTCGACAAGGACGGCAAGCTTGTGTACCACGGCGCGATTGACGACTCGAAGGAAGCCGATCAGGTGACCAAACACTTCCTGCAAGACGCGATCGATGCGGCATTGGCGGGCAAGGCTGTTCCCGTCGCGGAAACCAAGTTTGTCGGCTGCAGCATCAAGTTCCGCAGTAAGGCCTGAGGGGCGGTCGGCGCTCACATCGGGTTTGTAATCAGGAGCAAGTGGGGTTAAGAATCGCAGCCACGATGACTTCGTGGCGGCGACTGGTGATTTGTCTGGCGGTGGTTTCCGCCTTCTACGCGTTCCACGTTCATCTGAAGACGGCGAAGGTTTTTGCCAACCCGACGTGGGATGCGCGGGACGAGGTGGGACAGTTCTGGAGCGAGTTCGCGTTTCAGTACCGATTTGCGAAGTTTTTCGCGACCCATCCGACGAGCGAGTGGGGCCAACTCAAACACGACCGCGACGTTCAATACCCCGACACGATTGACGACTGGGCCGAATTCACCGTCGTGATGGAGGTCCCGGTCGGCGTGTTGTACCGGTGGTGGAAACCGGCGATGCCATTGCATGTGTTAGTGGTCTGGTACGACTGTCTCATTTCCAGCCTGTCGGTTTTCGGCGTGTTCTTTCTGGCGCGGGCGCTGTGGCGCAGCGACAAGTCGGGCGTGTTCGCGAGCGCGCTCTACGTGGCGCTGTATCCGAGCTACGGCCGGACGGTGAGAAACCTGTTTCTGCGGGAAGACTTCGCGATTCCGCTGATCATTTTTGCGCTGTGCTTCACGGTGCGGGCAGTGCAGGACCTGAAGAGGCGCGACCAAGTTCTGGCGGCGTTGTTCTGGCTGGCCGCGCTGGCGAGTTGGCATTTGACGCAGTTCGTGATGGCGCCATTGCTGCTGGCGGCGGTGGTGGTGTATCTGGGCCGGGGGGAGACGCCACAGATCCCGTGGTTTGTTTTGACCCTGGCGGCAGGCACGTTGGCGATCCCTGTGTTGCGGGCGAAGCAGGTCTTTTTCGCGCCGACGATGTGCGTGTTGTACGCGCTGGCGCTGGCGGTCTGGATCAACGGGGGACGGAAACGGGCGATCATCGTGTTTGCAGGCTGGGCTGCAGTGCTGCTGGCGTTGAGCACATTGATGCAGCGATCTTACGGCGAATACGCACACGTGTACGACCTCTTCCTCTACAAGCTGCGGTTTCTCGGCCAGCGACCGGCGGACCCCGCCCGGCTGCCGTGGGAGGCGCGGTTGTTGTGGGAAGGCGGCGCGTTCAACACGGCGGACTGGGGCGAATTTTGGCGGAGCTTGAAATGGTGCGGGCCGCTCGGGCTGGTTGCGGCGATGCTGTTGAGCAGCCGTAAACGGGGTGCGTGCGCGACGAACATTTTCATCGTATTTACGCTGCTGCTGGCGCCGCTGGCGTGGATGGTGCAGCGGAATTTCACGTTTCTCGGGTTTGCAGCGGCCGTGTTGACGGCGGGACTCGTAACGCGGCGGATCTGGTGGAAGTTGATCGTATTCGCCGCCGCGGTGTGGCAACTGGCGATGCTCAACGTCCAGCCATTGGAGCGGCAGCAGCCGAGTCCTGACGAATATCGGCCCGTGGTGACCTGGCTGGAGGAACACACGCCGACCAACGCGGTGGTGCTGGCGTCGATCGGGGATTCGCCCGTGTTCCTCGCGCACACGGGACGCCCGATCATCATGCACTCAAAATTCGAGAACCAGCGGATTCGCGACCGTTATCACGAGATGCTGGACGCCATCTACGGCAGCGAGGGGCAATTCTACGAATTCGCGCACAAGTACGGCGCGGACTATTTCATATACGACGTCGGGTTTCTGCACGAAGGGATGGAATCGCGGCGGTACAAGGCGGACAGGGTGGGGCCGCTCGACCCGAATTGCGCGGCGGAGTTGTTCCAGAATCATCCGGAGCAGTTGAAGCATTTCCGATTTGAGATGGCGAACGGTCGATTCGCGGTCTTCCGCGTGCTTACTTCACCGTAGCGTTTCGGAAGAGGATGTCGCCGTTGACCTCGAAGAGGATGTTGGAGACGTTGGCGCGGCAGGCCATCAATTGTTCCGCGTGGGCGAGGGGAACCATCGGGCGTTCTTCGTAGACGATTTCTTGGGCCTTGCGATAAAGCGCGGCGCGTTTTTCCGGCACGAGTTCGCGGCGGGC
This sequence comes from Verrucomicrobiia bacterium, assembly GCA_052146795.1. Taxonomy (GTDB): domain Bacteria; phylum Verrucomicrobiota; class Verrucomicrobiia; order Palsa-1439; family Palsa-1439; genus Palsa-1439. The sequence continues at coordinate 1,515 of JBKQMH010000101.1, read as the reverse complement.
GGCGACCATGAGATCGTGGTAGGCGTCGTTCATCCAGAAACAGATGTTGAGCGCGGAGCCCAGCGTGGCGGTGTCCTTGTCGAGCAACACGTAGAGGAAATTGTCGGCATCGCCGTTGTCGCCGACCCAGCCCATCAACGCCATTTCGTGGTCGCCGTGGCTGGTGCGGCTGAGATGCGCGCCCCATTCGTTCGGGACGATCTCGATGGGGATGCCAAACTTGGCAAGGTCGGCTTTGATCATCTCGGCGGCCCGGAGCGGGTTGGGGAGATAGGGGCGCGGGTTGGTCATGACTTCGAGACGGATAGGGCTGTCGACATGCGGTATCCCACCACCCCAAGCGCTGATTCCTGAGATCGCGTCGTTGTAGCCGGCGATCATCGGTGGCATGGGGTTTTTTGCAACGATAGCTGCGCCCCTATATACGTCGTTGATGAGGTCCCGCTTGCCGATAAGGTTGCTGATGCATTGGCGCAGATACCTGTTGGTGAACGGCGGCTTCTGGCAATTGAAGGCGAGGTAGCAGACGTTGAGGCCGGGGGCGGTGAGGAGGGTCAGGTTTTTGTCGCCCTTGATGATCGGCAGACTGTTGGGGTCGATGCCGTCCATGGCCTGGATCTGGCCGGTTTGCAATTGGATGAGACGCGTGGAGGAGTCGGGGACGACTTTGAAGATGAGGCGGTCGATTTTTGGTTTGCCGTCCCAGTAATCGGGATTGGCGTCGAGCACGATGCGCTCGTTGGGAATCCATTCGACGAATCGGAACGGGCCGGTGCCGACGGGATGACGTTGGTCGATGAATCTCGGGCTGATGAGGTGGGCCGCCGGGATGCAGAGGCTGGCCAGCAGGGGAGCGTTGGGTTCGCGCAGGCGCAGGCGGAGGGTCATCGGATCGACGACCTCGACCGCGGTGATCATGTTGAACATGGCCGACCAGTAGGCGAACGTCGCGTCGGGAAGGTGGGCGGGGTGCGATTTGTCCATTTGGCGGCGGAAACTGAAGGCGGCCACCTGCGCGTCGAGGGGCGTGCCATCGTGGAATTTTACGCCGTCGCGAAGCTTGAAGGTGTAGGTCAGACCGTCGGGGCTGATCGTCCAGGAGGTCGCGAGACAGGGTTCAGGCTCGGTGGTGCCGTGTTTGAATCGGACGAGGCCTTCGGAGACGTTCACCAAGACTTTCATCGACTCGCCGTCGTCGACGTCGGCGGGATCGAGCTTTTGTGAATCGGCGCCGCGAGCGAAGATGAGGGTGACCGGTTCGGGCTTGGTGGAGCGCTGGCAGCTTGCGAGTGGTAGGGCGAGAATGATAGCGAGAGAGCCAAACCATTTCATTGCGCAATGGTAGTCGACGGGCCGCACGGGGGCAAGGCGGAGAAAGGTTCACGGTTCTACTGATTCTCGCATAATATAGTGACAAGAATAGTTAGCTGTGATAGTCTTTGGGCATGGGGAATCCAAGAGGCATCACACGAGACTTCGATCAATTGGAGCGGCGACGACTGCGGGCCGCCAAAC
>JBKQMH010000100.1:0-5701 GCA_052146795.1 Verrucomicrobiia bacterium | reverse complement strand
CCATCGCCCACTACCAGCAGGCCCTGTGGCTCAAGCCCGATTTCGTCGAGGCGCACAACAACCTCGGGACGGCTTTGTATCAGACCGGGAAGCGTGAAGAAGCCATTGAACATTACCGGCAAGCCTTGCGGCTCAAGCCGGATTACACCGAGGCCCGTTTCAATCTGGGGCTCGCGTTGGAGAAGCTGGGCCGCACGACGGAGGCCATCGAGCAATTCGAGCAGACACTGAAGCTCCGTCCGGATTTTGCCCCGGCGAGAGACGCGCTCACACGACTCGGAGCCGGTCAGTAAGTCTCTCGCCCTTGCGCCGCAACGGCGAGGTGCTTCCTCCATGTACTAGGCCGGAGCCTTCGCCTTTTGGCTCTCGGCTAGGGTTCGGCCTCTTTGGAAATCTCGCGGATGTGGGTGTGGTAGCCCTTGGGCTCATCTTGAAGTTTTCCGATGACGGTGGCCAATCCCTCGACGAAGACGAATTGGGTCTGCCCGGCGCGGATATTGTCGTTCGGTCTCAGCGTTGCCTCCGTAAAGCGTCGACCGTTGACCAGCGTCCCATTTTGAGAATTCTGGTCCTGGATCACATACCCACCGCTCCTGGCGAGATCACAAAATGTTGCCGCGACATTTCTTTGTCGTCGATTCGCGCGTCCACCTTGTCCCCACGACCGACCGTGAGGGGTTTGTCGCGCAAATCCCACTGCTTAACGGTCGAACCGTCCGTCTGCTTCTGAATCAGATAAGGCATGGCCACCTCCGCTCCAACCGAACATTGAATCTCAAGCCGTTCCGCTGTTCTCCCATCACGGCATCAAGCACAAACCGCCGGGGTACGGCTCGACCGCTTTAGTGCTTTTCCTGAGCTGAAATTGTGTGATAGTCTGTGGTGAGGCAGTTCGGGTCAATGGCCAATCAGCCGTCACACGAGGAGCAAATCTTCGTTGCCGCGTTGCGATTTGCGACGCGGGAGGAACGCGTTGCCTACCTGGAGGGCGCCTGCGTGGGTGATGCGGCGTTGCTCCAACGCGTCGAAGCGCGACTGCTTGCGCATGCGCAGACGGGCGCCACTCCCTATCCGGATGTAACCGTCAAATCTGCCCCGTCGACGGACCTGCCCTCGGTCGAGCCTCTCACCGAAAAACCCGGCGACCACATTGGCCGCTACAAGATCCTCCAAAAAATCGGCGATGGCGGTTGCGGCGTGGTGTACATGGCCGAGCAGGAGCAACCCGTCCGCCGCCGCGTCGCGCTCAAGATCATCAAGCTCGGCATGGACACCAAACAGGTCATCGCCCGCTTCGAAGCCGAGCGACAGGCGCTCGCGCTCATGGATCATCCCAACATCGCCAAGGCGCTGGACGCAGGCGCCACCGACAAGGGGCGGCCGTTCTTCGTCATGGAACTGGTCAAAGGCATCCGCATCACCGACTACTGCGACCAGAACAATCTCTCCACGCGTGCGCGTCTGGAATTGTTCATTCAGGTTTGCCACGCCATCCAACATGCCCATCAAAAGGGCATCATCCATCGCGACATCAAACCCTCGAACATCCTCGTCACCCTCCACGACGGGGTGCCGGTGCCGAAGGTCATTGATTTCGGGATTGCCAAGGCCACCAGCGGCCAACACCTGACCGAGAAGACACTCTTCACCGCCTACGAGCAATTCGTTGGCACGCCCGTCTACATGAGTCCCGAGCAGGCCGAGATGAGCGGTTTGGACATCGACACCCGCACCGACATCTACGCGCTGGGCGTGTTGCTCTACGAATTGCTTACCGGCAAGACGCCGTTCGATGCCAAACGACTCCACCAGGCAGCGCTCGACGAAATCCGCCGGATCATCCGCGACGAAGAACCGGTCCCGCCTTCCACACGTCTCAGTACGCTGGACGCCGCCGAGCAGAGGACGATCGCAACTCTGCGGCAATCCGAGCCGCCAAAACTCTTCGGCATTATTCGCGGCGATCTGGACTGGATCGTGATGAAGTGCCTCGAGAAAGACCGCACGCGCCGCTACGAAACGGCCAACGGGCTGTCGATGGACATCCAACGCAACCTGGACAACGAGCCGATTGTCGCCCGCCCGCCCGGCAAATTCTACCGCTTCCAGAAGATGGCGCGCCGGAACAAACTGGTCTTCGCGGCGTCAGCCGCCGTCTTCGCGGCGCTGCTCCTGGGCGTGGTCGGTAGTACTTGGCAAGCCATCCGCGCCCGGCGCGCCGAGCAGCGAGCCAACCAGCAGCGAGAACGAGCCGAACAGGAGGCCCGGCGCGCCGAAGAGGCCACGGGAAAAGAACAACAGGAACGTGCCCGCGCCGAGGCCGAAGCCCAAAAGGCCCGGAGTGAAGCCGATAATCTGCAACGGCTGCTCAACTACACCAGCGCCGACTACATGCTCAGCCAGGGCCGGCTCGATGAAGCCTACGCCGACATCGAGAGGGCGATTCAGAGCGGGTCGAATTGGGAATACGGGCACCAGCTCGGCAAAATCGTGTCCAAAAGCCGGGACGATTGGCAACTGGTGATGCGCGCGGCCATTGCCGACAAACCATCCATCGGGTGCCTTGCGGGAGATGAGACTCCCTACCTGGTTTTGGCCAGCGATGAGGGTGCGAAGCTGTTCTCCGTGGCGGATGGACGGCTCTTGTCCGCCCGCGGACCGACAGATGTCGCTCAACTCGCTGCCGTGCCCGGTTCGCGATGTGCCGTCGCCACCCGCAACCGAAAAGTCTCCGTCTACCAGTTGCCAGACTGGCGGCCACTGGGCATCTACGAGTCCGCGGAACCGATCGTCTACCTGAAGGCTGATCCGGCCGGGCGCTGGCTGGGAGTGCTGGACAAGCAGGCGACGGTGGCGGTGCTTGACCTTAACGATATGCACGAGGCGGGCCGAAGATCCTTCAAGTCAGTGGTTGGCGACACCGCCGGGAGACAAGCGAGTCCTGCGTATTCCGTACCGGCGCAGGCGACGATTGATTTTTCCCCGTCCGGCAAACAACTTCTCTTGAATACAGGCATGCCGGGCCAGCCGACGGTTGTGTGGGACTGGCCGACAGACACTATGAAGGTACTCTCGATTATAACTCAAGGCGCTCAGATTTACGCCGATAACCGGGTCGCCGGGTATTTTACTCCGACGATGCCATCCGACATCATGCGGTTGAGTTTTCATGACCTGGACCGCGACTCGACGCAAGCCCAGTCACCGCGCGCAGTCGTATTGCATGACGTTCTGGCCAGCGGGAATCAAGTCTTCGTAGCTTGGGGAAGCCCATCTCCCCAGGGAGGCATTCCGGATCTCCGCGCTGCGCTCCTCATACCCGACGCCGTCAATCAGATCGCACTGCGCGGCGATTTCACCGCAACCTCGGTGGCCCGCTTCGTGTCCCTCTGGCCACACGCGCACGACGAACTGAGGTTCATTGCATTCGATGTCCGTCGTCAGCTCCTGGCGCTGTCCGGATCAAGTGACGTATTGGTCTTCCAATTTCGAGAGCGATTTCCCGCGCTCCCGTCCTCGGTCGCCGGCGGCCAACTGGACCCTCAATGGACGAGTCATCCTCTGGCGAGTCGCGATTATGACACCCGTTTTTGGAGCCTTGGCCAGACGCGCGGTGATCTGCTTGTGTGTGGAGGGCTATCGGGTGCGTCGGAAGCGCGATATTCTCAAGTGCTCCGGGTTTCCCGGATCAACTACCAGACTCAGGTGGACTCGCCCGTTCACTGCGAGGCACCAAAGCCAGCCGAGGATCGGGTGATGATTCCCTGGGGAATCGCCTCCGTCCCCAACGGCACAATCCTCGCGTTACTCTGGCAGGAAAGCTCCGCCGCCGCCGGCGGCGGCAATATCGATTCCCGGTACTTCCGGAAAGCCATCGCCATCTATGATCTGCAACAGGAGAGCAGCATCGAGAATCCGCTCCCACCACGGGGCGTCATTTGGCTCGATGACTATGAAGGGGTAGAAGGACGAGCCAACCGTAACTTCGGCCTGACACCAGACGGACGAACCGCGATATTCTGCGCGGCCGGCGGACGAACGACCGGCTACCGACTTCAAGACGGACAGAAGATTTATGATTTCAACGCGGGTCGTTCCTACGCCCTGTCACCCGACGCGTCACTCTTTGCTGGCGGCGACTACGCCGAACCGCATGCCGTGCGCGTCTGGGACGTCGAGACCGGCAAGCTGATCGTGAGCACTAGTCAGACGGGGTTGGTCAGGCGAATGGCATTCTCTCCGGATAATCAGTTGCTGTACGTGGGGTGGGCGTCCGATCTCCTGGACGTCTTTTCCGTCAAAGATGGATCCCTGGTGAAGGAAGTGAAGAGTAGCGTGGCTCCAGTGGCCATTTCACCCGTCGGCGACCGGTATGTCGGTGTTCTTCAGAATAAGAATCAGGCGACAAGTGGCAGTATGGTGCTGGCCAGCCTGAGCGATGGACAAACCGTTCTGGTTCTGAATCCGTCGGCTCACATCCTGAACAATGCGAACTTCAGCGCTGACGGGAAATCCGTTGCCTTTATTCGAAACCGCACCAGCGCCACTCTCCTCAAAAGTTTTACCACTCAGGAAGCCGAATCACTGCTGACACATGTCGAGCCAATCGCCGTGTTGAATGGCCAGGGCACGTTCACGTGGCCGGATGGAACGAAGTACGTGGGAGAGTTCCGCGACGGAAAGATGGACGGCCAGGGCACGGTCACGTGGCCCCACGGACGGAAGTATGTGGGCGGGTTTAAGGATGACCGGTTGCATGGTCAAGGCGTCGAGATCCGGCCAAACGGGACAAGCCTGCAGGGGGAATGGAAGGATGGTGACTGGTACAGGATCAGCGGAACGCTTGTATACCGTGATGGGACAAAGGAGGTGGGCGCTTGGAACCTTGACGGAACCAAGAGCGGTGGGACGATTACATGGAAAGACGGGCGGGAATACAAAGGGGACTGGATCGTCTCTGATCTTGGCCATGAAGAGCCTGACGGTATGGGCACGATGACCTGGCCCGATGGTCGCAACTACGTGGGCCAGTTCCGCTATGGTAAAATGGATGGGACTGGCAAGATGATGTACCCGAGCGGCACGGTGCAGGATGGATTGTGGAAAGAAGACCATTTTGCGGGAGCGGTGCGGTGAGCGGGGGTGCGTAAAAAAGCTCCTGGCCGCGTGAATCACCATTCCGTAGGGCGTGAACCTCCGCACTACGCGGGTCAGGGCGCGGCCGACTCACTTACGGAGTAGGTTTCACCGGCGATGGTCATCGTGCCACTGAGGGGGACGGAGTTTGTGTTGGGGGCGACGGTGTAGAAGACAACACCATTGCCGGGGCCGTTGGTACCCGAGGTGATCGTGATGAAGGGATCGTTGCTGACTGCGGTCCATGGGCAGTCGGGGAACCGTGTCTTCACTTTGACGGTCTTGGAGCCACCCGCCGCTTTGAATTTGGCGGTCGTCGGGCTCAATTTGTACGTACATCCACCGGCCGCCTGATTGATTGTGACCGTTTGGCCCGCAATCGTCATCGTGCCGGTGAGCAGGACCGTGTTCGTGTTGCCGGGAACGGTGTAACGAACCGTGCCGTTGCCGACACCGTTGGTCCCCGAAATGATCGTGATAAACGGATCGTTGCTGACGGCGGTCCAGGAACAGCCCGTGTTGCAGGGCTTTACACTTACGCTCCTGGACTTGGTGCCCGGGGCGC
>JBKQMH010000099.1:0-15374 GCA_052146795.1 Verrucomicrobiia bacterium | reverse complement strand
GACCAGAATCAAATCACTGATTATCTGACACGGGTTGTCCAGCCGAAGTTGACCGCGGTCAGCGGCGTCCAGCGGGCGGACATCCTTGGCGCCCGCACGTTCGCGATGCGCGTCTGGCTGAAGGCGGATCGATTGGCTGCGTTGAACATCTCTCCGTCCGAAGTGCGCCAGGCGCTGGCGGCCAACAATTACCTGTCCGCGGTTGGGGCGACGAAGGGGTCGATGATTTCCGTGAACCTGACCGCCAACACCGATCTGCGCACGGCGGAGGAGTTTCGCAATCTCGTGGTCCGCCAGAAAGACGGCACCATCGTTCGATTGAAGGACGTCGCCGACGTCGAGCTGGGCGCGGAGACTTATGATGAAGACGTGCGGTTTTCCGGCGAGAAGGCCACGTTCATGGGCATCTGGGTGTTGCCGACTGCCAATTCCCTGGACGTGATCAAGGCGGTACGGGCCGAACTTCCCGAGATCAAACGGCAGTTGCCCGCGGGTATGAATGTCGGTGTTCCGTACGACTCGACCGAGTACATCAACGACGCGCTGCACGAGGTGACCCACACCCTGATCGAAACGCTGATCATCGTGATCGTCGTCATCTTTTTGTTCCTCGGTTCGTTCCGCTCCGTGGTGATTCCGGTTGTGGCCATCCCCATCTCGCTCATCGGCGCGGCGTTCTTGATGCTGGTGTTTGGATTCACCCTGAACCTTCTGACGCTGCTGGCGATTGTGCTTTCGGTGGGGCTGGTCGTGGACGACGCGATCGTGGTCGTCGAAAACGTCGAACGTCATTTACACGAGGGGCTGACGCCGTACGACGCCGCCATCAAAGGCGCGAGGGAACTGTTCAGCCCGATCATCGCGATGACGATCACGCTGGCGGCGGTGTATGCGCCGATTGGATTCCAGGGCGGCCTGACTGGAGCGCTGTTCCGCGAGTTCGCGCTCACACTCGCGGGGGCGGTGATTGTATCGGGAGTCGTCGCCATCACCTTGTCGCCGATGATGTCGTCGAAACTGCTGCGCGCCGGCACGACGCACCACGGTTTTGCGGGGATGATCAACCGGCACTTTGACATTCTGCGGAAAAAATATGTCCAGATTCTCACCAACACGCTCCAATGGCGGCCGGTTACGATCACCCTGGCGGTCATTGTCATCCTCCTGATGGTGCCGTTCCTGTTGTTTTCGCAGCACGAGTTGGCGCCGAAAGAAGATCAGGGCGTGGTCTTCGGCATTGTCCAGGCCGCACCCAACGCCACCATCGACCAGACCACGCGGTTCACCGAAAAAGTGAACGACGTGTTCGAGTCGATGCCGGAGACGGAGCATACATTCCAGATTACCGATCCCTCGGGAGGTTTTTCCGGCATGGTGACGAAACCGTGGAGCCAGCGGAAACGTTCTACGGAACAAATCCTCGCCGACGTGTCGGGAAAACTCAGCAGCATTCCCGGGGTCCGCATCATCCCCACGACGCCGGCGCCGCTCCCCGGCAGCGGAAATTTCCCGGTGGAATTTGTCATTGTTTCCACCGCGGAGCCGCAGGAGCTTCTCGAATTCGCCAATCAGCTGGTGGCAAAAGCATTCCAGAGCGGGATCTTCATGTTTGCGGACACGGACCTCAAATTCGACCAACCCCAAACGGAGGTTGTGTTTGACCGTGACAAGGTGGCGTCTCTGGGGTTGAACCTGCAACAGGTCGGTCTCGATCTGGGCACGATGTTGGGAGGCGATTATGTGAATCGCTTCAGTATCGAGGGGCGCAGCTACAAGGTCATTCCCCAGGTCACGCGCGTGCAGCGGTTGAATGCCGACCAGTTGAAGGATTTTTACGTCAGCGGCCCGAACGGGAAGCTGGTGCAACTTTCGACATTTGCGACGTTGAAGAACACGACTGAACCACGGGCGATTTATCGGTTTCAGCAGTTGAACTCCGTCAAGGTCCAGGCGGCGACGTCTCCCGGCGTGACGCTCGACCAGGCGTTGAAGGTGCTCGAACAGGAAGCGGCGAGGATTCTCCCGAAGGGGTACACGGTGGATTATGCCGGGGAAGCGCGTCAGTTGCGGGTGGAAGGCAACAATCTGAACTCGACGCTGATTCTGTCCTTTATCCTCATCTTCCTGGTTTTGGCCGCGCAATTTGAAAGTTTCCGCGATCCATTTATCATTTTGCTTGGGTCGGTGCCGCTGGCGCTTTCGGGATCGTTACTCTTCGCCTTTCTCGGATTCACAACGCTCAACATCTACAGCCAGATCGGGTTGATCACACTGGTGGGACTCGTCTCCAAGAACGGAATCCTGATTGTCGAATTTGCCAACAAACTGCAGGCATCAGGCGCCGCCAAACTCCACGCGGTCATCGAGGCGGCGGGAACGCGGCTGCGCCCGATCTTGATGACGTCCGTGGCGACCATTGCCGGCCATTTCCCGCTGGTGTTGGCCCGCGGGCCGGGCGCCGGGTCCCGTAACAGCATCGGTACCGTCCTGGTGACAGGCATGGGCGTCGGGACATTATTCACGCTGTTTGTCGTCCCCGCCATCTACATGCTCGTGGCGCGCAATCACGCGGCGAGTGCCAAAAGAGTTGGAACGGAAGATGAGATTGCGGAATCAGAACTGGAACATGCTGCAGGCGTGGCATCGCTTCGGGGTGATGTCTTCGGGAAGCAACGATGAACATGAGAGGATCAGGCGATGAGCCGCGACATATCTGGAGATCGTGAATGACCCCGTTGCGTCGTCATCAACCATGAAATCAACCATTGAAACCAAGGAAGCCGGGCCACTGTGAACACGATCCATCGCGAACAACTCGTGAATCAACTCCGCTGGCGGTACGCCACGAAACGATTCGACCCGCAGCGCAAGATCAGCGCTGAAGACTGGGCGGCGCTGGAAGAGGCGCTCGTGCTCACGCCTTCGTCCTTTGGGCTGCAACCCTGGAAATTCATCGTGATCACCGATCCAGCGGTGAAAGAAAAGCTGGTTCCCGTCTCGTGGGGGCAGCGCCAACCGGCGGATTGCTCACATCTGGTCGTGTTCGCGATCAAGACGGACCTCGGTGAAGCCGAGATCGACTCGTTTCTCAAACGGACCGCGGAAGTGCGGAAGGTGTCTGTCGAATCGCTCGCGGGATACCGCGACATGATGGTCGGCAGTCTCGTCAAGGGGTTGGACAGTGCCGCGCGAAACGGCTGGGCCGAGCGGCAGGTATATATCGCCGTGGGCAATTTCCTCACCAGCGCGGCGTTGTTAGGCATCGATGCGTGCCCGATGGAAGGCATCGAGCCCAAGAAGTACGACGAAATCCTCGGTTTGGACAAACTGGGATTGAGCGCCATTGTCGTCGTGACCGCCGGCTATCGGGCTGCGGGGGACAAGAACGCCACCCTCCAAAAGGTCCGCTTCCCGAAGGAACAGGTCATCCTGCACATCTGACGCGGGCGGTGACTGCTGGCCGATGACCGTCAAGCGGGCTTGAGGAACGTGCGAGCGGCGGCCACAAAAGCTGCGTCGCTTGATACAATCACTTGCTATTCCTGCGATTGGGCTTACGGTGCTGTGGAGAGTCGAAGTTGCAGGGCAACTGGCTTTACTTTCTGTTGTTCCAAATCGACCCATCGTCAACGCAGTGGAGATGAATCTATGAACAGGCAAGCCGCAGAGATGGCCGGGCGCATCCAACGTGCCATCAAATCAGGAAAGCTTACCGCCGACGGAAGCTACACAATTCCCACACTGGTGGCCGCCATCGGCACGACACGGGGACAATTGCGCCAGGCCGTCAATCGGGAGTTCGGATCGGTCGCAAGCTTCTGCACACACCTCGGATTCGGTCTGATGATCACCGAGGCAGTTGCCGTGGTCCAATAGTTGGCTCTATTGGCGGAAGAACGACAAGGGGTCTGTTAACGCCCACATGTGGGAACGTCCGGGCCGCCGGCCCGCCGAGTCACATGACCCACGCGAGGGGCGCACTACTTGATCGCCACGATCCTCCGCCGCCTGACGGAAGGGCTTCACAGGCCCCGGCTGCGCACGTTCCGTAAACAGCACACATTTCCCGTCACGTCCAAAGATCCATCCCTCGTAGAGCCACCCGAGAAACTTACCGCCGTACGTGTAGACCCCACTGTCACTCAGCCAGGCCACCGGCGTCCCGTCCCGCATGTAGATGGACACCTTATCTTCATCGACGTAGGCGACCGCATGACCATGTTTATCCCAAAGATCGGTTATCATGAACCGGCCTCAATTGCGGGGAGGCTCGCGATTCAGTAGGCGAGCTTCAACTCGTAGCGCAGGATGTTGTGGCAATGGACCGTGTCGATCGTGGTCTTGTTTTGCCAGCCCTGGCAGGACAGCTCGCCGCTGACGGTCGTGCGTTTTTTCGCAACGGCTGTGGCGAGTTCCTTGGTCAGATCAAAATCGCCGCGGATGCATTCCTCGTTGGGACACCGGAAACGGAACACGGACTTGGCATGCTCGAGATTGACGGAGTATTTGAGTTGACCGTTCTGGGCAACTCCTTTGGGACTGTAATATCCCACATTCACGTTGAGAGACTTCAACTTCTGGAATTTGTCCGCCAGACTGGGCGAGGCTTTCACCCGCTCGCCTTCTTGATCGCGGTATTCCGCTCGGAGACCGATTCTTTGTCGATACATAATGGCAACTTTCTGGGCTGAGTTTAGTGGCAACGGAACGTCGACAGATAACTGGAGAGTCGAGGAACGAACACGGCAACGCTGCCGTGGCCCACTTAATGCCACAGCGTACTCCCAATCGGTAGAATAGCAACCTATTCCTCCGTATTACGACATAGGGTGTTTACCCCATGGTGGTTGTTGCCGGACAGGCTTACATTGGTCCAGCATCAAAGAGATGGGCGTTCACTCGAATTTGGCTGGCCGGATGGGGCGCAAGCTGAAGTCTTGAGGAGCTACACATGGCGCTTACGAATATAGGCAGTGTTACCAGCAAGAGAGATCTGGCGATCTTGGGGGTGTTTGCCGGTTCGTTCACGGCGATGCTCCTGTCTCGAATGAATGTCTGGGGTATTCTTGTCATTTCGGCGTTGTTTATCGGCTACCTTTCCTGGGCTGCGACCCGGTTTCTCGTGAGGCAACACACTTTTAACAGCAGAAGTATTACGGCGTGGGCTCTGCCGGTGGGCATGGCGGTTTTTAAAGTCCTGTTGTGCCTGGGCCTGGTCTGGCTGGTCGTGTAGTTCGTTCGCCGTCTGTTTGGATTTCAACTCTCCGGGTAGGCGGGAACACGTACAACCTCAATGGGGCACAGTCGAAATGGGTCGGACCACCTTTGGCATGGCGGGGGAGATCTTAGAGCGAAAATGACAAACACTCTCTCACCCAAGGAACTGCGCATTCTTCAGGTTGTGGCAGGGTATCCTCGCAGGAATCTGAAGGTTCAGCGGTCTGATTCGCTACCCCCGGGAATGCATGAGACTGCGTTGGTCAAAGAAACAGGGATACCGCTCGACGAACTGATGACGCTTCGTCGTGACGAATATGACAGAATCCGGCGAAGCGGCCCTGTCCAAACGTTATGCGCGAAGCTCCTCGTGGGTTTGACCGATGGGGATCGAAAGGACCGCTTCGGGTATGTGTGGATCACGCCTGCGGGATTGCAGGCATCCCACCCGGGGCATTGATCCAAAGGGGAACACCCGGCCATGGGCCGAGACTGCGCCGCGAGGAATTGTGAAGATCAAAAACATCTGCCGACTGGAATTTGAACGGTTCCTGCGGTTTCATACCATTCTGGAGTTGGCCATGGGCCGGGAGGTCGAATGGTTCAGTGATGCCGTGGAGAATACGATTGGCACGATCGCCTTCAGTCAGGGCCAACGGGGCTGGAACTACGCCGTTCTGAGGCGGGATTGGACAGGTGACTTCCAGGTCCGCGATTTGGGAGCGAACCTGTACAGCCTGGAGGCCGCCCGGGTTGACTTTCGACGAGCAATGACCGAGGCGGAAAACGCCGAACATTCCATTTTCCCACGCAACTCGGAATGAGGGGGCATCAGTTGAACGATTACCCCATATGCTTTGCGAAACAACTCGCTATTCCCGGGATGAGGCTTACAGTGGGATTGGGTCTCGGCGAGCTGTCACCCTCCGACCAGATTCCACAGCGACACGACGCAGCCAGACGGCACGACCCAACCTCAACTGTCGCTGCCGGGAAAGACCCGTATGCCATTTGAAAGCATCAGCCGGGAACGATTCGACGCGCTTCAACCACCGTCGTTGATTTTGGAAAGGCTCCGGGTGGAACAGGTCGAATGGTTCACCAATACGGTGGGAAACGTCATCGGCACGATCGCTGGGAAGCCGGACGATGGCTGGAGTTACGCCGTCTTGAAAGGGGACCGAAACGGCAATTATCGAGTCTGCACTCTGGGAGGGGACACCTTCAGTTTGAGGGCGGCCCGCTCGCGGTTCCTGCTGGATATGGAAGCGGCGGAGAAAGCCGAGGAGGAACTGGCGCGCTTGGAGAGACGAAAGACGACGATGAATCGACGCCCATGAAGCCAAAAACCGAACAGGTGAAACCGCTCAGCGAACGGGAAGTGCAAGCGTTCCTCAATGATGACCGGGAGTTGTCGGAACAAGGCAGCATCCAGTGGCGGAGAAACGGTATCTGGCGTTGGGTCAGTTCCGACGGGTTGGCGTTCGCCGCTTCGGACGGTCGAACCGTCGAAATCAGCCGGACCGCCAATGGGGAAACGGTAACCGTTTCGCTCTTTTAATGAACAAACGGGACAGACAGGTGTCAAAAATGGCTGGGCAGGGCACAACGGCATTTTGAATCGAATCCAGCCCGGTCGCATCCAAAGTACGTGCAGGGTCGCGGTTACCGTTCGCCTCATCGACATGGGCTCGGTTCAGGCCCTGAAAGAACATTTATGGTTACCGATCGATACAACGAAAGCAGCGATACCATCCAGCTCTACATGCGGGAGATTGGGCGGACGCCCCTATTGACGCGCGCGGAGGAGCGGAAACTGGCGACACGAGTCCGGCGAGGCGACAAGCAGGCACGCGAACAGATGATCAAAGCCAATCTGCGCCTCGTCGTAAAGATCTCGTATGACTACGCCAATTTCGGGATGCCACTGCTCGACGTGATCAACGAAGGCAACATCGGCCTGATGAAGGCCGTCGAGCGATTCAATCCCAGAAAGGGCGCCAAACTTTCCACGTATGCGGCCCTATGGATCAAGCAATCCATCCGCCGTGCCCTGTCGAACCAGTCCAAGACGATCCGGCTGCCTGTTCACGTCGTGGACAAAGTCCACAAATTACATCGGGCGAGTGTCGAACTCACCGAGACGCTGGGCCGCGAGCCAACGGATGTCGAGTTGGCCAAACGGCTGGGCACCGCGCCGGCCAAGGTGGCGCAACTTCGCGCGTGCGGTGTGAACCCCGTCAGCTTGGACGCTCCGATCGGGGATGAGGACGACAATCGATTCAGCGACATTGTCGAGGACGAGGGCGCGATGACTCCGTACGAACTGCTTCGCGTCAAAACGATGCGGCAGGAAATCCGCGAGCATATCCGGCACCTGACGCCGCGCGAGGCGGAAATCCTGACCATGCGTTTCGGATTGGACGGTAAGGAACCACGCACCTTGGACGACGTGGGGAAGAAATTCAAGGTGACCCGCGAACGCATCCGCCAGATTCAGGAGCTGGCGCTTGGCAAACTTCGCCGGCGGGTTGAGGCACGCGACAATGGCGATCTCATTGGCAAATCCTGACCGCCCTGGCTTCGCATAGGGCGATTGACTGCGACTCATCGAACCACGGGTTTCTCGCAGGCTCGGCTTGGTCAGCTACGCGGAACGCTCCGGAATGGCTTAACATTGCGGGTGTGTTTGTGGTAGAAGTGTGCCTGTGAAATATCTGGCGGGCATCAACGCAATCCAAAAGGCCGATACACCGATCCATGACTGGTATCGCTTCGTCCTGTCGTATCCGCCTCACTTAGTGCGCCAGTATATCGAGCGGTTCGGCATTCGCGGACGGGACTTGCTTTGCGACCCGTTCTGCGGCACCGGCACGACCTTGGTGGAAGCGAAGAAGATCGGCGTTCGCAGCGTGGGCTGCGATGCCCACCCTTTTGCCGTTCTGGTCTCCCGCTCGAAAACAAACTGGTCACTGGACGTCACATTACTGTCGTCGCTATTGCGACTGATTCTTGTCAGAGCTGAAGAGCAAATGATTCGGCACGGGTTGCCCGCGCTTTCGTTTTACACAATGTTGGTACGGGAATCGGACACCGGACAGAAGAACGGTTACCGGTTGAACGAAGATGAGGAAAAACTGTTACCGACTGGGTTCCTAAGCGAGCGACCGCTGCAACGGTTGCTGATTCTCCGCGACGAGATCGTAGCGTCGACCAACAGGCATCCGAAGGAGATCCGCGAATTCTTCCTGCTAGCGATGGCTCATGTGATCGCCAATGGCGCTGGTAATTTTGCATTCGGTCCGGAAATCTATCGAACAAAGGCCAAGCCAGATTACGATGTTCTCGAACACTTCGCTTCACACGTCAACACGATGATTCTGGAAATGGAGCGCGCCCAGATTGCCGGAAGCGACGAAGTGGAAGCAGAAGTATTTCTAGATGATGCGCGGCGGCTGGATCACATCCCCTCGGGCATAGCTGCCGTTATTACCTCCCCGCCATATCCGAACGAAAAGGACTACACGCGAACGACTCGCGTTGAATCGCTCCTGCTCGGTATTTTGAAGAATCGAGAACAACTGCGTTCTGTCAAAGAATCGCTACTTCGCTCCAACACCCGCAACGTGTTTGTCGCCGATAATGATGGCGACGAGGTTGCGGAATTCAAAGCGATTCAAGCTGTCTGCCAGAAGATCGAAAGCAGGCGGGTCGATTTGAAAAAGACAAGTGGTTTTGAAAAACTTTACCATAAGGTCGTCGCGCATTATTTCGGCGGGATGCGCCGCCATTTCCGGGCGCTGCGCCCAAAGCTCAAGCCGAAAGGCTCGTTGGCATATGTGCTCGGTGATCAACTTTCCTTTCTCATGGTGCCGATCGCGACGGCTGAGTTGCTGGGAGAAGTTGCAGGGGTGGAAGGATTCAAGGTGATAGGCCGTGAACTTTGGCGCGAACGCGTCGGCACAAAAATCAGGAACTCGGAAACTAATCAGAAAAACGTGAGAATCCGCGAGGAAGTTTTAATCCTGCAGAAGGCCTAACGATGAAAGTCGCGCATGAGGAACTAGCCCGAAACCGTGACGAAGTAATCACAATCGTTTTTCGGAAGACGTTTAAGCCTGGAGAGGCTGAGCACCCGTTCACGATTGCCGATGTGCGTGCGGCTATTGCCAAAGTTTCAAAAACGCGGCCCAACTACAAAGAGACAAACGTCGCTGATATTCGGTACGAGTATGCCGCTGGCCGTCGACTCCTTCCTAAAGCCGTTGACAGCCTTGGACCGTGGATGATTGTCGGCAGGGGAAAGGGAAAGTACGCTTTCATTAAGATTGCCGAACCGCCAGCTGTCAAAATTCAGGACGACCTCTACACGACACGCCTACCGGACGCTACTCCTGAAATTGTCCTCGAATATGCGGGCGGAGACGAACAAGGCATCCTAGCGAAGGTAAGGTACAACCGGATGATTGATATTTTTCTCGGGATTACCTGCTACCACCTCCAGAACCACCTCCGGACGTACATTCGTAAAAAGGGGCAGCTTGAGATTGATGACCTCTATGTCGGCCTCAATGCTACAGGCAAACAATTCGTCATCCCGATTGAAGCCAAGAGCGTCAAAGATCACTTGTCGAAGACTCAGATCATGCAGGCCATCGATTTTGCACGGGAGCGATACCCCAGGCTGATCATGAGGCCGATTGGAATTCAGGAGATGGCCGATGGGTCGCTAGTTCTAGTTGAGTTCACTGCGGCGCGTCATCCAGACGAAATAAAGATCGTTGGTATGCGCCGCTACGGACTTGTGCCAATGTCCGAAGTCCCTCTGGATGAACTCCAATCCCGCGCGTGAGGGTTGAGCTACGGCCACGACGATAGCGCGCCCTGTCGGACTCGGCTTGCGGCCCACAATGACCATACCCGGGTTACATCGGATTCCCTGCATTCGTCGCAGGCCATTTCCAATTGCGGATTTCGGGCATGTCCTGGCCGTATTTGTCGATGTATTGCTTGTGCTCGATCAGCTTGTCCTTGAGTTGCTGCTTGAGATAGATGCCTTTCTCGCCGGTCTGCGGCACGCGGTCGATGGTGTCCATGACGAGGTGGAAGCGGTCCAGATCGTTCAGCACCGTCATGTCGAAGGGCGTGGTGATGGTGCCCTCTTCCTTGTAGCCGCGGACGTGGATGTTGTCGTGGTTGGTGCGACGGTAGGTCAGACGGTGGATCAACCACGGGTAGGCATGGAAGGCGAAGATCACCGGCTTGTCCCTGGTGAAGAGCTCGTCGAAATCCATGTCACTCAACCCGTGCGGATGCTCGGTTTGCGGCTCCAACTTCATGAGGTCGACGACGTTGACCACCCGGATTTTCAAGTCGGGCAGATGCTCGCGTAAAATGGAGACGGCGGCGAGCGTCTCCAGCGTGGGCACATCGCCGCAGCAGGCCATGACCACATCTGGCTCGGCGCCCTGGTCGTTGCTGGCCCATTGCCAGATGCCGATGCCCTCGGTGCAGTGCTTGACGGCGGCGTCCATCGTCAGCCATTGCGGCGCCGGATGTTTGCCCGCGACGACGACGTTGACATAATGCCGGCTGCGCAGGCAGTGATCCATCACGGAGAGCAGGCAGTTCGCGTCGGGGGGCAGGTACACGCGCACGATCTCGGCTTTTTTGTTAACCACGTGATCGATGAACCCGGGGTCTTGGTGCGTGAAACCGTTGTGATCCTGGCGCCAGACGTGCGAGGCCAGCAGGTAATTCAGTGAGGCGATCTTCCGCCGCCACGGCAGGTGCGACGTGACTTTCAGCCACTTGGCGTGCTGGTTGAACATCGAATCGACGATATGGATGAACGCCTCGTAGCAGTTGAATAGTCCGTGCCGCCCGGTGAGCAGGTAGCCTTCCAGCCAGCCCTCGCATTGGTGCTCGCTGAGCATTTCCATCACGCGCCCGGTGGGGGCGAGAAATTCGTCGTTGGGCACAGTGGCGGCGTCCCATTGGCGTTTGGTCACTTCAAAAACGGCTTCCAAGCCGTTGGAGAGAGTCTCGTCGGGACCGAAGACACGGAAGTTCTTCTGCTCGGCGTTGAGCTTGGCCACGTCGCGCAGGAAACGCCCCAGCACATGCGTGTCACCGATGCCGGGAGCACCCGGTGCGGGCACGTTGACCGCGTAATCGCGGAAATCCGGCATCCGCAGATCGCGGAGCAGAATGCCGCCGTTGGCATGTGGGTTCGCGCCCATGCGCCGGTCGCCCGCGGGCGCGAGTTCGGCGAGTTCTGGTTTCAGGCGGCCCTGCTCATCGAAGAGTTCCTCGGGCCGGTAGCTCTTCAGCCAGTCTTCCAACAGCTTGAGGTGTTCGGGATGGGTGGCCGGGTCGGAGAGCGGCACCTGATGTGAACGGAAGGTGCCTTCCACCGGCAAGCCGTCGATCATCTTCGGTCCCGTCCAACCCTTGGGTGAATTCAGCACGATCATCGGCCAGCGTGGACGCGTGAGATTGCCATGGACGCGGGCGTCTTGCTGGATTTGCTTGATCTGCTCCACCACCGTATCGAGCGTCGCGGCCATGGCTTCGTGCATCAACGCCGGCTCGTGGCCCTCGACGAAATGGGGTGCCCAGCCATAGCCCTGGAGCAACTGTTCCAATTCCTCGCGGGTGATACGGGCGAGGATGGTCGGGTTGGAGATCTTGTATCCGTTGAGATGCAGAATCGGCAGGACTACACCATCGGTGATCGGATCGAGAAATTTGTTGGAGTGCCATGCCGTGGCCAGCGGGCCAGTTTCCGCTTCGCCATCGCCGACAACGCAGGCGACGACGAGATTGGGATTGTCGAACACCGCCCCAAACGCGTGGCTGAGCGAATACCCCAACTCGCCGCCTTCGTGGATCGACCCCGGGCACTCCGGCGAAGCATGGCTGGGGATCCCGCCCGGAAACGAGAACTGCGTGAAGAGCTTTTTGAGCCCGGCCTCATCCTGGCTGATGTTGGGATAGATTTCGCTGTACGTTCCTTCGAGGTAGGTGTTGCCCACGACCGCAGGGCCGCCGTGGCCGGGGCCGGAGATGTAAATCATGTCGAGGTCATGCTTCTTGATGATCCGGTTCAGGTGGACATAGATGAAGTTCTGACCCGGTGTCGTGCCCCAATGCCCCAGCAGCATGTGCTTCACGTGCGCGAGCGTCAACGGCTGCTTAAGTAAAGGGTTGTCCCAAAGATAGATTTGTCCGACCGACAGATAGTTGGCGGCGCGCCAATACGCGTCCATCTTCTGGAGCAGTTCCGGGGTGAGTGTTTTCGACTTCATTTTTGCTTTCGTCATTCAACCCTTCTTGTTCGTCGCGCCGAGCCCGAGAACGCGGCACACGGAGCGCGCAATCATCAGTTCTTCATCCGTGCGAATGACGCGGACCGTGGCCGAGCTGGTGTCCGTGGAAATCACCTCGGCATTGGTCGCGTTGCGCGGTTCGTTCAGTTCCACGCCGAGGAATCCCAGTCCCTCACAAATGCGCGCGCGGACGGGTGATGCATTCTCGCCGATGCCTCCTGCGAAGACGAGCGTGTCCAGTCCACCGAGCGCAGCGGCGAACGAGCCGATCCACTTTTTTGCCTGATAGCAGAACAGGGCCACGGCTTCCGCCGCCCGCACGTCAGCGGTTTCCTGCGCGAGCAGGTCCCGCATATCGGGGCTGATCTCCGAAACGCCGAGCAACCCGGACTTGTGGTTCACCATTTCGTAAAACTGTTTTGTGGTCATCTGCTCGGTGCGCAACAGATAGGGCGCCAGGCCGGGGTCCAGGTCGCCCGAGCGGGTGCTCATCACCAATCCCGCGGTCGGCGTGAAGCCCATGCTGGTATCGATGCTTTTGCCGTCGCGCACGGCAGCCAGGCTGGCGCCGTTACCGAGATGCGCGAGGATCACGCGGCCATTCGTTGCCGCCGGGTCTCCGAGGCGGGCGAGTTCTTCCATCAGGTAGGCATAGGACAACCCGTGGAAACCGTAACGCTGAATTCCTTTGGCGTCGTATCGCCGCGGAATCGGCAGCCATTTGGCGACCCGCGGTATGGTGCGGTGAAAGGCGGTGTCGAAACAGGCGACCTGGGGCAGTTTCGGATGCCGTTGGCGGAACGCCTCGATCAGTTCAATCTCGCGGGGCAGATGATCGGGGTCGTACGGGCGGAGGCGGTGCAGTTCATCCAGCAATTCCTGAGTGACCACCTCGGGCTCGGTGTGTTTCATGCCGTGGACCACGCGGTGTCCCACGGCCTGGACCGAGGCGAAACCATGCTGTTTTTCGAGCCAATCAATCAGGACCATCGCGGCTGACTTGTGATCGGAAGCGGCGATGGTGCGGGTGGACTGCTGATTCGCGGTCGGATCCTTGAAAGTCAGGTTGGTGCCGCTCAGGCCGATGCGGTCAATTTTTCCCGACAGCGTTCGCTCCAGGGGTTGGCCGGTCTGATACAGCACGAACTTGATGCTCGACGAGCCACCGTTGATCGTCAGGACACTGGTTTGAGTTGTTGCCATCATTTCGCCTTCCGTGGGAATCAGCCTCGCCACAGGATGTGCGCGGCTTCCAGAGGAACCGCCACGCCGGGGCCGCGCGGTACCACTCGCGGCGTGTAATCGGTAGCCGGGCGCAGCGCGGGCACCGTCGCGCTGTAGAGGTAGCCATGCGCCGCGCCCACCAACGGACGGACGCGTGTCATCTCCTGCCGCACCGGGCCGTCGCCGTTGGCTCCATCGGCATAAAGCTCGACTCGCACGGACTCCGGGTCGAGGTCATCGAGATAAACCTGAACGTCAACGACGCGCTGCCTGCCTGTCGTTTTCACCTTCACTTCACCGAAGCGCAGCGCGGCCCATTCCTCATCCAAGGTATGCAGCCACTTCACCACTCGCGCACCCGCTGCGCCCTTGTCGGCGGCGCGCTCCAGATAGTGTGCCGCCGCCGGGAAGTAGTGCTGCTCGGCATATTCGCGCACGGTGCGGCTGGCGGAGAATTGGGGCGTCAACCGCGCCATGCTCTCGCGCATTCGCGCAACCCACGCGGTCGGCAGGCCATCCTTATCTCGGGAATAGAACTCGGGGATGACCTCGTTTTCGAGCCGGTCGTACAACACATCGGCCTCGGCGGCATCCCAAGCGGGATCGTCGCCGTGCTCCCGTCCATCTCCCAATGCCCACCCCACTTGCGGGGTGTAGGCTTCCGCCCACCAGCCGTCCAACTCCGAAAGATTGATGCCTCCGTTGACGAGCACCTTCATGCCGCTTGTTCCACTGGCCTCCCAGGGCCGCCGCGGCGTGTTGATCCAGACGTCCACTCCCTGCACCAAACGCTCGGCGAGGAGCATGTCATAATCGCTGAGGAAGATCACATGCGGGCGCACCTCGGGTCGCCGCTCGAAGCGGATCCAATCCTGGATCAATGCCTGACCCGGCTGGTCGGCCGGATGCGCTTTCCCGGCGATGATGAGTTGCACGGGCCGTTGCGGGTTGGTCAACAGGCGCAGCAGCCGTTCCGGGTCGTGGAGCAGCAGGTTCGGGCGTTTGTAGGTGGCGAACCGCCGCGCAAAGCCCAGCGTCAACACGTTCGGATCGAACAAATGCTTCGCCTCCTCGACCACCCGGGCCGGCCGTCCGGAAGCGGCCAGTTGCTGCGGCAATCGGGTGTGAATGTAATCAATCAGTGACTGGCGGCTAGCCGTCCGCAGTTCCCAGAGCCGCGCGTCGGGAATGCGGCGAATGTCCTGCGCCAACGGCTCCGTCGGCCCCAACCAGCGGTCTTTGCCGCACGCTTCCGTCCAGAGGTCATCCGCCGCCGCCGAGTCCCAGGTTGGCACGTGAACTCCGTTGGTCACATGTCTGACGGGCACTTCGTCGACTGGCCAGCGGGAAAAGAGGGGCGCAAACAGATGCCGACTCACCTCGCCATGCAACCGGCTCACGCCATTGACCGCCCCGCTGCCGCGCAGGGCCAGATACGCCATGTTAAACGGCTCCCCCGCGTCATCGGGGTTCTGGCGTCCCAGAGCCAGCAACTCGTGAAGGGAAATGCCGAGCTTCTCCTGCGCATAGCGGGTGAGATATTGCTCCATGAGTCCCGGAGAGAACCGGTCAAACCCCGCTGTCACCGCTGTGTGAGTGGTG
>JBKQMH010000098.1:0-28829 GCA_052146795.1 Verrucomicrobiia bacterium | reverse complement strand
TGCTGACGTGGTCTCTGAGCCGAAGCCGCTCCGACTTGAGGCCCAGATCGACGTACCACTGAAACAGGGCCTTGCGCCAGTAGGCGTACCATTCCGCCGCGTCATCGGGACGGCAGAAATACTCGATTTCCATCTGCTCGAACTCACGAGAGCGGAACGTGAAATTGCGCGGGTTGATTTCGTTGCGGAACGCCTTGCCAATCTGCGCAATGCCGAACGGCACTTTCTGGCGCGAAACGCTGAGGACGTTGTTGAACTGCGCGAAAATGACCT
Organism: Verrucomicrobiia bacterium; assembly: GCA_052146795.1. Lineage (GTDB taxonomy): Bacteria > Verrucomicrobiota > Verrucomicrobiia > Palsa-1439 > Palsa-1439 > Palsa-1439. The sequence continues at coordinate 28,556 of JBKQMH010000098.1, read as the reverse complement.
GCGCCGTTTCGGGGCGCAGATATGCCAAGCTCGCGTCATCCTCGACTGGACCGAGGAACGTTTTGAACATTAGGTTAAATGCGCGGGGTTCAGTTAACTCCCCACCGCATTCTGGACAGAATGCTTTGCTGTCCGTAATGCGTTCCACAGGGATTTGGCCGTTAAACTCTATGTCGCGGAATCCCTTCGACTCAAAGAAAGCTGTAGCCGCGCGCTCAGCTTTCTTTCTGCTCTCGGCGAGCACCCGTATGCTCTCTCCTAGATTCTTATCGGTGGAGTCTTTTGATGGTGGGGGGATCTCGCCGCTGAAGCCGCGCCGTCTGACGTGTGATTGATCGAACGTCCAGACTTCGCCGGACACAGGATCGATCTGGTCGGAGCGAAAGCGGTGGCGACAGGCGCGACAGTCCACCATTGGATCATTGAACGCGGTGGTGTGGCCGCTGGCTTCCCAGACACGGGGGTGGGTGATGATCGTGCCGTCGATGCCAACGACATCCGTGCGGCTGCGGACGACGTCGTTCCACCACGCGTCCTTGATATTGCGCTTAAGTTCAGCGCCAGCGGGACCGTAATCCCAAAACCCGTTGATGCCGCCGTAGATTTCCGACGATTGAAAGACGAACCCGCGGCGCTTGCAGAGCGCGACGATTTTTTCCATCAAGGGCGGCGATGCTGGCTTCTTTTCCGTCATGGCAAGGGCGGACTATGGCGAAAGCACGGCTCCAAGTCAAGGCACGGGCCGAAACGGTCGCTACGACAGACCGGAAGATCCTACGTCCGCCGGCGTGAGACGGCTCACTAGAAGTTGATGAACTGCATCCGGTAGAACTGGTTCGACGTCGCCACGTAATCACCGATCTCAGTCAGCGGCAGGCTTCCGGTCACGGTCACGCTGGAGGAATAGTTCGTCCAGGTTTTCATGTCGAAACTCTTCTGGATCGTAAACGTGGTCAGGTTTGTGTCCGTGGGCGCGGTCACGATGAATTGCACGCCAATGCTTTTATCCGACGGATAGAAGACGATCCCGGTAATACCCGCCCGGACGCCGGCGGCATTGCTGACCATCAGGTCAGCGCGTGCCGCACTCGCGATGGCCAACCAGACCGCGGCCATCACGAGCGTTCTCAGTGTTGTGCATTTACTACTTGTTCGAACTGTTTTCATGACCATAACACCTCCGAGTGGTTTTGGACTTTGTTCGTGCGGTGACATGAGATATTCACCAAGCATCAATGTTGATAAGCGCCGAGATCCCAATTGCCGGTCGCCGGCCGCAGCACGCCGCTGATGTCCGCGGCGAGGCCCGGTAGGTTCAACCCGGAAAGGTTGGTGCCCGCGCCGATTGCCGGGGAGCCGGCCTGCAACTGATAATTGTTCTGGCTGGAATTGGTGCTCGCGCCGTAGGCGAGGCTGACAAACTGCGGGTCGTTGGTCGTGCTGTGCAGGTCCATGCCGTACCCGCGCACCGTGGCCAGTCCGCCGCTGCAATTCGTGCCGCCCGACTGGTTATTGATCATCCACCACGGATCGCCGGAATCCGCGTGCCAGTCGTTGTAGTCCACCGTCCAAGACGTGATCGGGAACGTGTTGGTCAGGTTGCCGTCCAGCACGAGGAAGTTCCAGCCACCGATGATGTTAAAAAACGAATAGGCGATATTGTTGGCCATCAGGAGCGGGTTGCTCGCGGGCCACACGTAGTTCACCGCCGCCGTCTGCATGTCGATGCCGAAGGCGGACGAGATCGAGTTGTTGGGCTGATTGTCGATAAACGTGTTGTTGACTACGCGCACGCAGAACGACGTCGCGCCCGGCACGTCCGAATACACAAACACGTCGGCGTCCTTTTCCAACAGGGGCGTGTTGAACAGGTTGTTGTAGATGTTGGCCGACGTGCCGCCTTCCAGCCAGATATCCGCCGATACCGCCCCGCTCGTATAGGCCCCGGTGTTGAACGTGTTCGCGTAGAAGTCGATATTCGAGCCGTTGACGAACCCCGCGTTGCCGCCCTCGTCGAATATCGGGTCTTGATGCAAGTCTCCCGATTCATAGGCCGAATCGTAATTCGCGCTGTACGCGCCACCGACGTTCACGAAATGGTTGTGGTGAACGTAGGTGTAATCCATCACACCGGGCGACACGGGCTGGAAACTGATCGGCCAAACGGTGTAATCCCCGAGCGTGTTGTAGCACTCGGTCAGGTTGCTCACCACCGTTTCAATCACAATATCCAAACCGCCATGACAGGCGGTAATCAGGTTGTTTGAGAACACGCAGTTAACCGCTCCGCCGATGATCTGTACGGCCGCCGGGGAGACACTGCTTCCGGCAATGGCGTAGAACCCGCTCGGTTTGATGTTCTGCCAGTATCCGATATTCGAGAAGGTGCACGACAGAAGATTGCAATTCGATAACGTCCCCGAGATGTAAAGGCCGTACCCGCCGCTGTAGGCAAGCTCGCTGGCGTTGTTCGGGTTGCAGGTGAAGGGGGGGGTGCTACACGTCGCGGGCCACACGTTCGTGCCTACTCCGCCGATACCAGTGAACTCAAACCCTTGCCATGTCACATTGGTTAGATACCCGCCCGCCGCGTAGTAAAATGCCGCGTGATAATTCGTCGCGCCGTAGTCGGTGATCACCGCGGGGCCGCTGCCCCATGTTCCGGCAGAGTTTCCATCGTAGGTCACGCCGGGCTGGATGACGATTCCCGCGCAAATACCGCCCGCGATGGAATTGGCTGCGCCGATGATGTAAGCCTCGCCGCCCTTGAAGAACACCGAGTCGCCCGCCGTCAATGTGCCGCTGCCCGTGTAGAGCGGGTCACCGGGGACGTGCTTCCATGGCGCCGCGCTGTTCGTCCCCGGATTCGAGTCCGAACCGGCGGAGTAATCCACGTAGAAACCGGGTCCGGTCGGATTGCCCAGCGGAGTCGACGGTGTGGCGATGCAGGCCTCGGCGCTCGTGAGGGCATCGTTGCCGCCGATATCGACGGCGATGATCGTGTAGCAATACGATGTGCTTGGTGCCACGGTCGTATCCGTGAACTCCGTTGCGGTTGTCGTTCCGATCAGGATGCCGTCGCGATAGACCAGATAGGCGGAAAGTCCAAGCCCACCGATGTCGGTGGAAGGATTCCAACGCAGCGTGACTTGCGACGACGAGGTCTCGGTTGCCATGAGGGCATTGACCATGGAAGGAAGAATCGTTTGGCCGGATGGTTGCTCGGTTGCGTCAGACGTGACACTGGCCGCATCGACACTCGCATTGGTCGTGGCAGATGGATCGAGTGAGGCGACGTTACTATTGACGGACGTCGAATCCGCTGGAGAATCAGTTCCCGACGGGTCTGGGGCTGCAGGATCCGCGGCGTTGTCGTTCGCGTCCGGATAATTACTCCAGGCGGCTTGAGGTGTCGGCCATGACCACCAGCCAGCACCGTTCCATGACGGGGTTGACGCGGTGTTGGGATCGTCACCGCTCTGGTTGACGTTGTCCGCTCGACTCGCGCCGATGGGCAAGAGTACGGCAAGGATGAATGCGATTCTGGATAGTCTCCGGGCAGGAGATACTTGGGGGCACTTCATAGACTATTGTTCCTTTCAGCTTCATGGCTGATAAAGGATCACTCCCTACCGACGCGTACGCTCAACAACTGCGTGACAACCGCGCTCGTCCGGGGTGAAGAAAACAACAGCGGCGGAAACAATACAGAACGGCGACGTGACCGTGTTGGGTGAACCTGTGGCTTTTGTTATGTGACTACGACTGACATTCCTCTACTACTCCTGAGTCTCCACTATTCTGTGCGGCGATACATTCGCCGAACGCCACGTCTAGTCTCGCATAGTCAAGGCGACAGTCAAGGCATTTTTTTTGTTTACCAACTTTTTTGCCGCCTCCGCCGGGGAATCCGGGAGACTTCGAAAAGCGCCGGTGTGCGGCCCGCAACGCTCACGGCCTGTTTTCGACAAGCCGGCTTGTTCGAATGCATCTGTGTATTCGCTTCGTGGTGGCACGGTTATTGCCTTTTACGACATCTGGCCTTGTCTGTTTGATGGCATGGATGGACGTTCGGTGAGCGCCAAGATGCAAATAACCGTGTCGAATTTCGACCGACTGGAACGACGGCGATGACGTTGCGTCGCAAGATACTCCTGATCATCGGCGTCACTCTCGTGGCGCTCATTGTGGGGCTGTACAAGGTGTCCTCGTCGATCCTGCTGAAGGATTTTACGCGACTCGAGCAGCGTGATGTCACGTGCGATGTGAAGCGGCTGCAAAGTGCGGTGGCGAACGAAGTGGCTGGTCTCAGCGATGAAACAGCGGAATGGGCCGCGTGGGATGACACGTACCAGTTCATCCAGGACCATAATCGGAACTACATTCGCTCCAACCTTGGCGAGACCATGCTGGCCAACATCCGGCTGAATTTTGTGGCGTTCGTGAATCGTGAGGGTCAGGTGGTCTGGAGCAAGGGATTCGACCCGCACTCCCAGAAGGCCGTGCCGATGCCGGACAGTTTTCTGCGTCTGGTCAGTGGGAAGAGCCCGTTATTGGACCATCCCAACACCGGAAGCGTTCACGCCGGCGTGTTGCTGCTGCCCGAGGGAGCGACGCTGGTGGTTTCGCGACCCATCATCACCAGCCAGCGTTCGGGACCAATCCGCGGCACGCTCATTCTGGGGCGTTTTCTGGACACCGACGTGGTGAAGCGGATCGCGGACGCGGCGCGTCTGAAGCCGTTGGTGTATCGCATAGATGACCCGGGGCTGCCCGCCGATTTCCGTGAGCCGCGCGCGTTGCTTCACGACACCGGCGCTGTATATGTACACCCGCTGCCCGACGGCTCGGTTGGCGGTTACACGCTGTGGAATGACATATTCGGCAAACCGGCCCTTCTGTTGTGCGTGAAGGTCCCGCGCGAACTCTTTGCCCAGGGACAAGCGACCATCCGCTATCTGGTGATCTCGTTGTTGGTGGTCGGGTTGTGTTTTGGAGCCGCGACGGCCGCGCTGATGGAACGGCTTCTCCTGAATCGGTTGGCACGACTGATTGCCGATGTCGATCGGATTGGCGCCAGCAGTGACGTTACCGCGCGCGTGGCCACCGGCGGTCGCGATGAGATCGCCAGTCTGGCCAATGCGCTGAACAAGATGCTGGACGCGCTGCAGCAATCCCAGACCGAATTGCGCGAGAGTGTGACGCAGCAACGGTTCGCCGCCGATCGCTTGCGCTTGCAGGGGGCCGCACTGGATTCCGCGGCGAACGCCGTCGTGCTCACCGACCGCGACGGAACCATCGAATGGGTCAACCCCGCGTTTACCAGGTTGACGGGCTACGCGTTCGCCGAGGTGTATGGGGAAGTGTGGTCAGCGCTGAAGGCGGGCAGCCATGAGCCGGCGGTCTACGACGAACTCTGGCGAACGGTTCTCTCCGGCAAGGTCTGGCAAGGGGAACTGGTCAGCTGCCGCAAGGACGAAACCGAGTACACGGCGCGGATGACCATTGCGCCCGTGGCCGACGAGCAGGGACAGGTCGCGCACTTCATCGCCATCAAGGAGGACATCACCGAGCAAAAGACGTTGCAGAAACAGTTCCTGCAGGCCCAGAAGGTCGAAGCGGTGGGACGCCTGGCCGGCGGTGTGGCCCATGATTTCAACAATATCCTGACGGCGATCAACGGGTACACGGAACTGCTCCTGCGCAAACTGCCTCCCGAGGACCCGCGGTTTCGACTGGCGGAGCAGATTCGCAAATCGGCCGAACGCGCGAGCGGCCTGACGCGGCAGTTGCTGGCGTTCAGTCGCAAACAGGCGCTCCAACCGCGGATACTCAACCTGAGCAACGTCGTCACCGACATCGAGAAAATGCTGCGGCGGCTGATCGGCGAAGACATCGAGTTGCACACGATCCGCGGCGCGGCAGTGGGGAACGTTCGGGCCGATCCCGCCCAGATCGAGCAGGTGATCATGAATCTCGCGGTGAACGCGCGCGATGCCATGACCAATGGCGGCAAGCTCATCATCGAGGTGGCGCGGGCAACGCTTCATGAAGACTACACCCGCCAGCATGGCGACATGGAACCTGGCGAATACGTCATGCTCTCCGTCACCGACACGGGATCGGGAATGACCGAGGACGTGAAGGCGCACCTCTTCGAGCCGTTTTTCACGACCAAACCGCAGGGGAAGGGCACGGGGCTGGGCTTGGCAACCTGCTACGGCATTGTCAAACAGAGCGGGGGCCACATCGACGTGTTTACCGAACTGGGGAAGGGCACCACGTTCAAGATTTACCTGCCGCGGGTCGACGCCGACGCGGACCAGCAGCCCGAGCGGCCAAAGATTCTGGAATGGGCGACCGGCAAGGAAACCATCCTGGTGGCGGAGGACGAGCCGGATGTACGTAACCTGACGGTCGGGATCCTGCGTGACCTGGGTTATCGCGTGATGGAGGCGAGCAACGGCAAGGAGGGGATTCGCCTGGCCGAGCAGAACGCAACGGACAAGATCGATTTGCTCTTCACCGACATCGTGATGCCACAACTCGATGGCAAACAGTTGGCGGATTGGTTTGGAACCGCCCGTCCGGACACGAAGGTGCTGTTCACGTCGGGTTACATGGCGGATGCCATGATTCGACACGGAATATCCGAGGATCGAATCGCCTTCCTGGAAAAGCCGTTTACCCCCGAGGTTTTGGCACAGAGAGTGCGTGAGGTGTTGGATGGCCAGGAGCCAAGGCCTGTTGGTAGCACAAGGACCGAGTCATGACGAACATGCCGTACTTGAGTTTGCTCGATCAGTCCGTTCTGCTTTTCCCTCCCGAATGGATCCGGTCGGCGCTGGTATTGGCCCTGATCACCGTCTGGATGGTCATTGGGTTGTTCACCTACATGAACTACTCGACCCGGCGCACTCATCTCAGCCTGTGGACGGTCGCGTGGATGTTTTACTCGGTGTACCTGGCGGCGTCGATCGGGTTGGAGGAATCCCCGCGCACGCCATTTCTGCTGATGGTGTCCCGGGCGTGTATCGGCATCAGTGCGCTGTTCATGTTTTGGGGCAGTTTTCAACTCTCGGAGGTGAAGCGCGACCAGCGCGAACTCACGCTGGCAACGCTGCTGATTATTATCTGGAGCTATTTCTCGGCGTATCGTGTTGAAGACGGGCTGTGGCTTACGCTGCCGGTGTTCCTGTTGTTGGCCGGAGCGGGTATCTACACGGGTGTCCTGTACATCCGTGCGCGTCGGCGGTCCCGGGGCAGCATCATCCTCGGTGTCGGGTTCCTCCTGTGGGGCGTGCACTTGATCGGATTCCCGTTGGCGAGCGGGTCGCAAGTGCTGATGGCCGGCGCGTACCTGGCGTCGGCGATCCTGGCGCTGCTGATTGTGGTGGGCATGGTGGTCGAGGACAACGTCACACTGTCCGAGCACGACTACCATACGCTGTTTGATTCTTCCGGTGACGCGATCTTTTTGCTCAACCCCCTTACGCTGGGCGTGTTGCAGGCCAACCAGGCCGCGCTCCGATTGAGTGGCCGGAACGGCGGCGAATTGATCGGTCGGCCATTTATCGAGCTATGTCCCGGGTTGTTGCCGGCGCTCGCGCGTGTGGACGAGTCGGCGGCCGAGGCGGCGGTAAACGACGCGGGCCGGGAGCTTCAGTTCCTGCGTCCCGACGGCGGCGAATTCCTGTGTGAAGGAAATGCGAGATTGGTCCATTGTCCCAAAGGCCCCGTGCTCCTGCTCAGTGTGCACGACATCACCGCCCGGAAGCAGACCGAGCAATCTCTCCGCGATAGCACGCGCCAACTCGCCAGCACGGTGGCGGAGCTGCGCGAAACGCAAAAGCAGATTGTGCAACAGGAACGGTTGCGGGCTCTGGCGCAGATGGCGAGTGGTGTCGCCCACGATTTCAACAACGTTCTGGCGAAGATTTTGGGGTTTAACGAACTGTTGCTGGCCTGGCCGGAGAACCTCAACGACAAGGAGAAGGTCAAGAAATACATCCAGATGACAAGTGCCGCAGCGCAAGAGGCCGTGAACATCGTCAATCGTCTGCGCGAGTTCTATCGCCATCGCAAGGAGTCGGACGTTTATCAGGCCGTCGACATCAATGAAACCGTCGCCCAAGCCGTCGTGATGACCCAGCCGAAGTGGAAGGACCAGATGATGGCCAGCGGCGCGACGGTGGTGGTGGAAACCGACCTGAAGGATGTCCCACCGATCCGCGGCAGCGAGTCCGATCTGCGCGAATCGCTGATCAACCTGCTGTTCAACGCCGTCGACGCCATGCCCCAGGGAGGCACGCTCACGGTGACGACCGGCACCGAAGATGATTCGGTGGTCATCCAGGTGCGGGACACGGGACGAGGGATGACCGAGGAGGTCCGTCAGCACTGTTTCGAACCGTTCTTCACGACCAAGGGAGAACGGGGCACGGGTCTTGGCCTGGCGATCGTTTACGGAATCGTCCAGCGTCACGGAGGTTCAATCGATGTCCAGAGCGAGCCTGGCAAGGGAACGGTCTTTGTCATTCGACTTCCGATACCGCAGGCGGAAGGCGGGGAACTGGTGGCCAGCAGTGCGGCGCCGTCGCGTCCATTGCGCGTGTTGCTGGCGGAGGACGAACCCCAGGTCCGAGACATTGAGGCGGAGTATTTGCGGGGCGACGGGCACTTTGTCGAAACGGCGGCGGACGGTCGGGAAGCCCTGGAACGATTTGCGCAATGGGGCTATGACGTCGTGGTGGTGGACCGAGCGATGCCGGAGATGAATGGAGACCAGTTGACGGCGGCGATCAAGGAGAAGTCCCCCAACACCCCCGTGGTAATGGTCACAGGGTTTGCCGACATGCCCGTGGAGGGAGCCGATGCGACCCGTCAGCCTGACCTGATTCTGCGTAAGCCAATCACCCAAATGACGTTGCGACAAGCGATTGCTCGTGTTCTGGTGCCAACACCCCTGCCCACGAAGCCCGGCCCGACCATGGTCCAGTTCGCATAGGTGGAACGCAAGCTGCTCACTGGAGTGCCAAAGGATGGATGTTTAATGAGTAAGACAAAAGTTATGGTTGTGGACGACGATATTGCATCGAGCCGGCTTCTCGCAGTGGGTTTGGAGAAGACGGGTTCGTTTCAGGTCGTTGTCGAGAATGTCGCGACCCGCGCCCTCACCACCGCGCGTGAATTCAGACCCGGCGTGATTCTGCTGGATGTATGCATGCCGGGCGCGGATGGCGGCGATGTCGCGTTTCGCATTCACAGCGATGCATCATTACGATCGACGCCGATCATTTTCCTGACGTCTCTGGTTTCCGGACAGGAAGCCACGGCTCAATCGGTGTTGCGCGGGGGCTACGAGTTTCTCCCGAAGCCCGCGAGTATCGCGAAGGTGGTGGAGTGCATCGATCGGCATCTCACGCGAGTGGGCGAGACAGCCACGAACGCGTCGTTGTCGTAGCGCCCCACCGACGGCGGGCGCGGATTTCGACGGCGAGAACGTTCAGGATTGTACGTGCAGGCGGCCCGGTGGTTTGCCTAAAACCAGGCATTTTTACATCTTCCAACGAGATCGGAGGCGGGCGCGCCCGTGGTGCGCGATTTTGCGACAAAGCTGAAGTTTTGACGCGGATGGCATTCCTGCTGCTTGGTTAAATGGCCACATGGGTTGCCATTGGAACCACGGCGGCGTGAATAAGTTGGGCGGAGGATTCGCCCGGGGCCGGGGAGAGCCGGGCGGAAGGAAATTACAACGATGGGTTTGATCACCGACAGGTCGATTCGCGGGAAGCTGATGTGGATCAGCATGCTCACCAGCACGGGAGCCGTGATTCTGGCGTGCTTTGCCTTTGGGTTGTACGAGATGATCAATTATCGCCACCAAATGAGCCGCGACTTGTCGGTTCTCACGGAGATGATCGAGGAAGAACAGGCCGCTGGACGCGACCTTTCCGATCCCGAGGTGGTCAAGGAAGTGAACTCCTGGGCAAGCAAGCAGCATTCCGTCGCCCTCGCGTGCGTGTACAGCAAGGATGGCAAGCTGGTGATCAAGTACGCCCGCGACGATGTCAAGCCACAGCGCGAAGTGCCCGAGTTGTTGGGAGACGAGATTGACCGCCTCGAAGGCGGCCACCTGGTGGTGTACCAGCCGATTCTTCTGCAAGGAAAGAAGGCGGGCACTGTGTTCATCCGTGCCGATTTTCGCTGGCTTACGGACCGCTTTGTAGAAGAGCTGCGGATCGTCGCGATCATTTTGCTGCTCTCATGGCTGGTGTCATTGCTGCTCTCCTCCCGCTTGCAACAGCTCATCTCGGGGCCGATTCTGGATCTCGTCCAGTCGGCACGAACCGTTTCTGAGACCCGCGATTACTCGGTGCGCGCCGCCAAGTCCTCCAGCGACGAAATCGGTTTGTTGGCCGAAGAGTTTAACGAGATGCTCCAGCAAATCCAGGGTCAGGACGAAGCATTGCGGGGTGCGAAGGAAAAGGCCGAGTCCGCCACCCGCGCCAAGAGCGAGTTCCTGGCGAACATGAGCCATGAGATTCGGACGCCGATGAACGGAATCATCGGGATGGCCGATCTGGCACTGGAGACCCAGTTGACACCCGACCAACGGGAATACCTGGATACCGTCAAACTCTCTGCGGAGACATTGCTCCAGTTGATCAACGATATCCTCGACTTCTCCAAGATCGAGGCCGGAAAACTCGAACTGGATCCGATTGACTTCAGCCTGCGCGACAACCTGGGGGACACGCTTAAGACCCTGGCGATTCGCGCGCACCAGAAGGGCTTGGAGTTGGCCGCGCACGTCCTCCCGGAAGTACCGGACGAGCTGGTCGGCGACCCGGTCCGCCTGCGTCAAGTCATTGTCAATCTCATCGGCAACGCGATCAAATTCACCGAACGGGGCGAGGTGGTTGTCCAGGTCGCCCTGGATGGACAGGAAGGGGACGAACTCTGCCTGCATTTTGCTGTCAGCGATACGGGCATCGGCATTCCCGCGGACAAGCAGGGTGTCATCTTCGAAGCGTTCGCGCAAGCCGACGGTTCCACCACGCGCAAGTACGGCGGCACCGGTCTGGGGCTGGCCATCTCCACGCAGTTGGTGAGGATGATGGGCGGCAAGATCTGGGTGGAAAGCGAAGTGGGCAAGGGCAGCACGTTTCATTTCACGGCGCAGATGCGCCCCTCGAAGGATCTTCCGCCGAAGTTGGCCGCGCAACGGGCTGATCTGGAAGGCCTCCCGGTGCTGGTGGTTGACGACAATGCCACCAATCGTCGCATTTTGGAAGAGACCCTGCGCCACTGGCATGCGAAGCCGGTGATCGCCAGTAACGCGGCAGCCGCATTCGCGGGAATCAAGAAGGCCCACACTCGCGGGGAACCATTCCGGGTGGTCCTGGTGGATTGCCTGATGCCCGAGACGGACGGGTTCGGTCTGGCCGAACAGATTCGGCAGGACGCGGATCTGGCCTCCACGAAGTTGATCATGTTGTCCTCGGCGGGCCGGACCAGCGTCGCGTCGCGATGCCGGGAAATGGGATTTGCGGGGTACCTGACCAAGCCGGTCAAACAGTCGGAACTCTTCGATGCCATCGGGGCCGCGCTGGGGAACCCGGGCGAGCCGATCGCACCTCCATCGGCAACCGAAGCCAGTCCATCGGTGGCGGGTACGTCTCGCAAGTTGCGGGTGCTGCTGGCGGAGGATAACGCGGTCAACCAGCGGTTGGTCGTCAAGTTGATGGAAAAGCACGGGCACTCGCTGGTGGCCGTCAACAACGGCGTGGAAGCCCTCGACGCGTTGGAGCGGGAAACGTTTGACGTGGTCCTCATGGACGTGCAGATGCCGGAGTTGGGCGGGTTCGAGGCCACGGCGTGCATTCGCGAGCGGGAGAAGTCCACCGGCCAACACATTCCGGTGATTGCGATGACCGCGCACGCGTTGAAGGGGGACCGCGAGCGATGCCTGGAAGCGGGGATGGACGCCTACGTGTCGAAACCCATCCAGGCTCCGTTATTGTTTGAAGCAATCGACAGCGTGGTGCCAAACCCCGCACTGGCGGCCAGTGTGCCGGAGAAACTTCCCGAGGATGAAGCGGCGCCTGCGGCGCGCGTCAAGGTCTTCGATCACGAGGCGGCCCTGGCCATGCTCGATGGTGACACGGAACTTTTCAGCGAACTGGTGGGGTTGTTCACGACCGAGTCGGTGCAGCTACTCAACCAGATTCACGAGTCCATTGCCGCGCGGGATGCCAAACTCCTGGAGAGGTCGGCGCACTCGCTGAAAGGGTCAGCCGCCGCCTTTAGTGCCGAGCGCTCGCGGGCCGTGGCCCAACGCCTGGAGGGCATGGGAGCCCGTGGTGAGTTCGGCGGGGCCGATGTCATCGCCGCGGAGTTGCAGGAGCAGGTCACGCAACTGACAAAGGCGCTTTCTGAGTATCGGAAGGAGGGTGCGGTATGCGAATCCTGATTGCCGAAGACGACGTGGTGTCGCGCCATCTGCTGGAAACCACCCTCACCAAATGGGGTTACGAGGTCATTAGCACCACGGATGGGCTGCAGGCGTTGGGCGTGATGAGCCAGCCCGACGCGCCGTCGTTGGCGGTCCTGGACTGGATGATGCCGGGCTTGGATGGCGCGGAAGTGTGCCGTCGGGCACGGAGCTTCGGGACGGACCGGCTGCTGTACATCATTCTGCTCACGGCCAAGGGCCGCAAGGAAGACATTGTCCAGGGTCTTACGGCGGGAGCGGACGATTATATTATCAAGCCGTTCGATCGCTCGGAATTGAAGGCCCGCATCAATGTCGGCGAGCGCATTCTCCGTCTGCAAGCGGAACTGGCGGCCCGCGTCAAAGAGTTGGAACTCGCGCTGGCCAACGTCAAACTGTTGCAGGGATTGTTGCCCATCTGTTGTTACTGCAAAAAAATCCGCAACGACCACAACTACTGGCAGCAGGTGGACACCTACATTTCCGACCACTCGGAAGCGCAGTTCACCCACGGCATTTGTCCCGAATGCCGCGAGAAGATCGTGAGACCGGAATTGGAACGGCTGAAAATCGACGAGCCGTCCGTTCGCGGCTGACGGCTTTCAGCGCCGGTTGCGGAGGAAGCTGGCGATCAATTCTTCTGGCGAGCACGTTGCCGTGCCGACCTTGCCGACCACCACACCCGCGGCGTGATTCGAGATTTCCGCGGCGTCCACCGCGTCGGCCTTCGCCGCCAGCGCCAGCACCAGGGTGGCAATGACCGTATCGCCGGCGCCGGACACATCAAAGACCTCCTGCGCGACGGTGGGAATGTGGTGCGGTTTCTTGTCGGGCCGAAACAGGCACATGCCATCTTCGCCAAGCGTGACCAGAAGGTTGCGGGGTTTCCACGTCCGCAACAGCGCTTGTCCCACGCGCAGGAGGGCTTCATCGTGCAGGACGTCGTCCGCCGGTTCGACATGGGGCAGGCCGGCGGCGGCAAACGCCTCGGCTCGATTGGGGGTGACCGCCGTCAAGCCGGAGTAGCGGATGCGGCTGCGGGAATTCGGGTCCGCCGCCGTGACCTTGCGGGCCTGGTGCGCCAGCCGTTGCATGGCATTGAGCAGCCTTTGGGACAGGAGGCCCTTGGCATAATCCTCAAAGATCACGGCGGAAACGTTCTCCAGGCGCGACTCAAAATGTTCCAACACCTTGCGCTCGATGGGAGCGGGCAGGTCAGCGCACTTTTCCCGGTCAAACCGCACCACCTGCTGGCCATGCGCAACGATGCGGGTCTTGAGGGTCGTGGGACGGTTTGGGTCAACGATCAATCCATCCGTGTTTACGCCCTGTTGATCGAGCAATTCGCGCAAATTTTCGCCGGTGTCATCATCTCCCAGCACGCCGAGGATGGAGACCGACGAGCCCAACGCCCGGAGGTTGCGGGCGACATTGGCGGCGCCACCGGGGAAGAGCGATTCACGGTTGATTTCGACCACGGGCACGGGAGCCTCGGGCGAGATCCGGGACACTTTCCCCCAGAGAAAGCGGTCGAGCATGACATCGCCGACAACGAGGATGCGTTGTCGCGGGAAACCGGCGAGGATATGACGGAGGCACTTGGCGTTCATTTTATTTGAGTTGTTCCACGGTGGCCGCGGCCCAGAGCGGCACGAGCAGTTCGTGGTGGCCGATGATGTAGTAGCCGTGGCCACCCTTGTGCGTGGGGCGGCGGACGACGTTCTCCAGGGAACGATATTGGCGGATCATGTCGAACGTGACGGTGGTGAAGTTCTCCACTTTGTGGCCGAGATTGCGGGCGATGGTGAGCGCTTTCAGGAACAATTCCGGCATGATGACCGCCGAGCCGATGTTGAACACAATGCCGCCTTCGAGCTGAGCAACCACGGACGCGAACTTCTGGAAATCGAGATAGGTGGCCTCGCCCAGCACGCTGCCATCGGTGGTGGGGTGCTGATGGATGATGTCGGTGCCGATGGCGATATGGACGGTGACCGGAATTTTGCCGACAACGCCCTGGTGCAAGAGGCTCAACTCGCGGTTGCGGAACTGACCGGTGACAATGGCTTCGCCGAGCGCCCTGCCGGCCCCGACCCCCTGTTTCACGCCATCGGCCAGGGCCTGGTTCATGAGGCGGCCGGTTTCGTCGATCATGCCAAAACTGCCATCGTCGAGCCCGCGCTGGACGTCTTCGCTGGTCTCGCCGATGTAGGCCAATTCGAAATCGTGGATGGCGCCCGCGCCGTTGAACGCGATCGCGGAGATGACACCGCGCTTCATGAGATCGAGGAAAATCGGGTTCAGGCCGCACTTGATGGTGTGCGCGCCCATCATCACCACGACCGGCCGGTGATGGCGGACCGCGGAAACGGTGGCGTCAACGATTGCGCGGAAATCGTTACCGGTGAGGATGCGCGGGAGCGACTCGAGGAATTGGGCGAAGGATCCGCCGGGCTTCCAGGCGCTCGCCAACTCGTCGAGATGGACCTTGTTGGGGCGCTCGCGGATCGGATACGTGCGCACGCGGTCGAAATCGAGTGGGGGAAACTCCATGTCAGCGCGCCGGCTCGGGTGAGCCGGCATTTGATGCCAGCGGTGACGGGAAACTGGAGGTGTTGCTATTCTTACTCGCCGTGGCGGACGGGGCCTTGCCGGTGGTGGCGCTGAAGAGGACCAGTTTCGCGCTGCCGAACTTCAGGTCGGAGTTGACAAGCAGGGGCAAGTGGCGTGCATCATCACTGATCCAGAACCACATGCGTCCGTTGTTGGCCGAGACGACGCCGAGGGTCGGGTTGGGCTCGACGCGCAAGGCTTGGACGTCACCGAAGGGTTTCACCCAAATCAATTTGCGTTCGTCGGGGTGGATGGTGACGTTATACGTCGAGGTGTCGGCGCTGATGGCAAACATCTGGTCGGAATCCAGCATGAGTTTCTTCGTGCGCACGGCGTAGAGCGACGAGACCACGTCTTGCACCGGCTGGTCGAGTAGCACATGGCGTTGCTTGCCATTCATGCGATTGGTGACGACGGTTTCCCTGGCGGCGTAATCGTAGTGCGACTCCGTGTTGCGATGGCGGTTCCCTTCGGTACGGTCTTCGCGATATCGGCGCGAAAACAGGCCGTCGCAATCCAGCCAGCTTTCGGCCGTGCTATCGATCGGGAACAACAGGTCAATCAGCCCGCTGGTTTTGGCCTTGGCGACCAGGTGATAGCAATTATGTCCATCGATCGGTTCGATGGCCGTCACCTCCAGGGTCGCGCGACCGACAACGAAGGGGCCCCAAAAAACCTGATAGGTGAGCTTTTCGCCCACGGCAAATGGGACCGAACTGGTGTCGTTGGCCCATGTCATGCCGGCCAACGCCACAAGAGAGACAAAAATTGCCGTCAGTTTTTTCACAACGCCACGATGGGGTTAGTATAGGAACGGATTTCGCATGTTTCAACGAAAAAGGCCGATGGGTGACGTTTGCCCATTAGACACGACCGGGGCTGGCGCATTCAAAACTTTGCGGCGTGAGTGAATCGGCCGGCCACGACCTGCTTGCGCTTTTGCCCGTCCCCGCTACACTGCGGGCCATGCGAAGAACGCGACGGTTGGCGGGGATGATTGTACTTGCCGCGGTGCTCGGGCACCAGATGGCGCACGCCGAGTCGTCCACCAACGACATCGCAGCAGCCGTGAAAGAAGCGGACGCTTGCGTTCTGCGACTGCAGGCGATTCACGATGAAGCGCTGAAGCTGGAAGAAGCCGCTCCGCCGGACCAGGCCGCTCTCGTCGATTGCATTCATTCGCGCGTGCTGAAAATCAAGGGGTTGCTGGAATTGACTCTCGGGGCGCAGAAGGACCTTCACAAGGCGGTCACGACGGACGAGGCGGAGGCAGCGGATGGTTACGCCGGCAGTGTGACGCTGTGCTGCGCGCGCGCGGAAAAGCTGCTGCTGGAGGCGGAGGGTTGCGCGACCAGCGTCAGCCTCAAGACGACGCCGACCAACGGGGTGCCCGCGGGAGTCACGAACAGCAACGTCGATATTAAGATCACACCGCGGCCGGCGGGGATTCCGCTGGTGCAACGTACCGTGGTGCGCACGCGGGAAACCTGCCTGCACCATGAACAATTCGCGGTGATGTTGGGGCGGGCGATGGATTTGAAGATGACGGACAAGGCTACACCCGATGATTTCGTAAAGAGGTTGGCAAAACTCGCCGTGGAACCGCTCCATGGTTGGCAGTTCGGGAAATGCGTGACGGTGGACGACGTGTACGTGGCGTGTGCGCGGGCCATGAATTTGAAAGTGAAGGACCCGCAGGACCCGCTGAGCTGCGGGGAGGCGCTGCGTGAGGAAGGGCTGGGCGTGGACACGTTGTTGCCCGAGCGCGATCCGCAGCTTGATCCGCCGTACGTGCTGGACTCCGAAGTGCGCGCGTTTCTCACCACCGGCTACGCCGCGCCGTTGCCGAGTTCACGGCGCGTGGCGCCGGATTAGCGGAGTGGAGCGCGCGGTGATTTGGCCGCGAGCGTCAGGCGGGAAGTTCACAGTACGTGGAGTAGCTGTGGGGGGCGGGGACGGCGAGACCTTCTTCGCGCAGGCCATCGAGATGGAAATGAACAGCCTCGCGCACGGTCGTTTCGACCTCGTCGCGAGTAGCGGCCGTAGCGACGCAGCCAGGCAGATCGGGCGAGAAAGCCGAGTAGCCCGTTGCCGTCTTTTCCACCACAATGAGACACCTGATCATTTCATCACGCAGCGGACAAAGCGCGTTCGACCGGGGTCGGCAGTTGAATCGGGACAAAGAATGAAGACGGGTAGAGGTAGTCTTCGCCGGACTCGTCGATAACGCGAACCAAACCGTGCGCTTCGGCTTCGGCGTCGGGTAACGCTTGGTAGATCTTCCGCAGTTCCAGAGATACCTTGTAACCGCGATTTTTCACGCAGACCACAAACTCTGATTTTCGATGTTTCCCTCTCATGGCTTCTGGGTCAATAAACGTTTTATCTTCAATTGTCGTTTGCCGATTCCGTGTGCCTCATACCAGTGTACTTCAGCGAAGCAGATTTTGCCATCGGGAAGTTGAACCCGGGCTGTGCCTTTGAGCTTTCTCCAACGTGCCATACCATACACTTTACACAGGCGGCGCAACTCGCGAATACCGCTTCCTACAGCGATGCGCTGTACGTTTGTGATTTTGCCGGTAATCTTCAAGTTTGGATCTCACCGGGGTCGAACGTAATCACTTCCTTCTTCCAGCCTTTCGGACAGAGGATGGTTTCGCTGGGGGTGGTGCGGGCGACGATTTGGCCCCGCTTGATGACCATCAAGCGGGGGGCGATGCGGCGGAGGGCGTCGAATTCGGTTTCGGCATCGAGGAGGACGAGGTCGGCCGGATTGCCGACGGTGATGCCGTAGTTTTTGTCGGTAGCTCCGAAGGTTTTTGTCGGATTTGTCGTAATCATATCCCAGACCTGGGGAATTTCGCTGGCCCCGCTCATTTGTCCGTAGTGAATCCAGACAAAGGCAACTTGCACGGGGTCGCCGACGCCGAGCGGATACCACGGGTCCATGATCGAGTCATGGCCGATGCCGACGTTGACGCCGGCAGCGAGAAGTTCTTTGACACGCGTGTGGCCGCGGCGTTTCGGGTAGGTATCGAATCGGCCCTGGAGGACGGAATTGTCGCATGGATTGGTGACCATGTGCAGGCCGGCGCGTTTGATCAGTCGAATAAGTTTGAAGGCGTACGCGTTGTCCACGCTGTGCATCGAGGTCGTGTGACTGGCGGTGACGCGTCCGTTCAGGCCGCGCTTGATCGTTTCGGCGGCGAGAACTTCGGTGAAACGCGAGTTCGGGTCATCGGTCTCGTCGATGTGCAGGTCGAGGGGTTTGTGAAATTGCTGGGCGAGATCGCAAGCGAATTTCACGTCGGCCACGCCGTCATCGCGGGTCATTTCGTGGTGGGGAATGCCGCCGACGATGTCGCACCCGAGTTCCATGGCCTGTTCCATGAGCGATTCGCCGTTGGGGAAGGCGTAGATGCCATCCTGCGGAAAGGCGACGAGTTGGATGTCCACGAGGTCCGCGAATTCTTTTTTTACTTCGAGCAGCGCCTTCACGGCGATGAGTTCCGGATCGCAGATATCGACGTGGCTGCGGATGCGGGTGACGCCGTGGGCGAGTTCCCATTTCACGGCGAGCGTGGCGCGGCGCTTGACATCGTCGAAGGTGAGCGTCTTCTTGCGTTCCGACCAGATCTCGATGCCTTCGATGAGCGTGCCGGTTTGATTGAAGCGCGGCTGGCCGACTGTCAGCACGGCGTCGAGGTGCACATGGATGTCCGTGAAGGGCGGCGAAACGAGTTTGCCGGCGCAGTCGATCGCTTGACGCGGACGAAGCTTCCGCGTGAAGCCGCGGCGTGCGCGGCTAACGCGGTCTCCGCTGACGCTACGATGCGGCGCGATTTTGGTGATGAGGCCGTTGTTGACGGCGATGTCGACGTTGTTGTCGTGACGGCGTATGCGAGCGTTGCGAAGAATCAGGTCCATGAATGCGCCTCCGTTGGGAGCGCATTGTAACGGGCGGATGGGGAAGGGGAAGGATGTTTTTAGAGGGCAAGTAGCCAGGTAGCCAAGTAGCTGAGTAGCCGAGGATGGGGCGTCCGCCGTCACTGAAGCTATGGCGGACAAGTGGGCGGTGGCGGGAATTGTGAGGTGCCAAATTTTTAGCATACCACGGATGACGGGCCGAGGCGGTCCACGATGAGGCGGATACATCTCAAAGGTATGCATCATGGTGTCCGAACCGGGCAGATACATAAGAATCTTAGGTATCATGGCGTGGGGCCAAACAATATTGGGGACGGGAGGTCGGTACATAAGAAACTTATGTATGATGATATGCCGGCGGAGGTAGGGGGACGTTACGTGAAGGGGGCAGAATTCAGAACACAGGGGAAAATGGAGATGCGAAAGGTGTCGGCGCTGTCTCACGCAGAGGCGCAGAGGGCGCAGAGAACGGCGTGTCCAGTCTTTGCCCGATTTGTTGAGGGGCCAGATCGGGCGAAACTCTTCGAAACGTCTGGTCGGTGAATTGTGAGGCGGTGGGCGCGTCGGCAATTAGGGGATGAGTGGAGCTGACCCCCGGGGTGTTTCACGCCCCGCGTTTCCACCTCGACTTCTGGGCGGGAAAGGAGTATGGAAAAGGGGAGAAGCGTATGCGGCTTGATGTCACGTGGTCGCAGGTCACTTCAGACCTGCATAGCTTCAGGACGGAAATGTGCCGTTCACTGAAGAACCAATGATCCAAAGGGAGAAGGGATCTTGAAGAGGGCATCGGGATTGCTAAGCATCCTAGCCGCAATGGTGCTCCGTACGGAGTCGCGACCGAAGGAGACCGCATGAAAACACTTCGATCAAGTAGTTTTCAGTTCGCGCTCGCGGTTGCTGCGCTGGTGGGTGGTTTGCCGGCCATCGTGGCGGCCCAGATTGGGAGTAATTGGATCTACACCGGCTCGCTGAACACCGCACGCAGTTGGCACACCGCGACGCTGCTGTCCAACAGCACCGTGCTGGTCGCGGGGGGCGAGAGCGCTCCCAGCGGTCTGGCGAGTGCCAGTGCCGAGCTGTACAATCTGGCCAGCGGGACATGGGCCATGACCGGCTCGATGAACAGCGGACGCTATTGGTACACGGCGACGCTGCTGTCTAACAGTACCGTGCTGGTCGCGGGGGGCGCGGGGGTCAGCGACCCTCTGGCCAGCGCAGAGGTGTACAATCCGGCCAGCGGGACCTGGAGCATGACCGGGTCGATGAACACCGCACGTAATTTTCACACGGCGACACTGCTTCCCAATGGCAAGGTACTGGTCGCAGGGGGCCTGGGCGGTGGGGTCAGCGCGGAGCTGTACGATCCGGCCAGCGGTACCTGGACGGTGACCGGCTCAATGAGCACCTATCGCGTGGCCCCCACGGCGACGCTGCTGACCAATGGCAAGGTGCTGGTCGCGGGCGGCGAGATCTTCGGCCCGAGCGCTCTGGCCAGCGCTGAGCTCTACGATCCAGCCAGCGGTGCCTGGACGATGACGGGCTCGATGAACACCGCACGCTACTTTCACACCGCGACCCTGTTGTCAAATGGCAAAGTGCTGGTCGCGGGGGGCTGGGTTGCCGGCAGCGCTCTGGCCAGCGCCGAGATCTACGATCCGGCCAGTGGGACTTGGACGGGAATCAATCCGCTAAACATCGCTCGCGGATTTCACACGGCGGCGCTGCTGAGCGATGGCACAGTATTAGTCGCGGGGGGCTTGAACGGCAGCGCTCTGGGGAGTGCCGAACTCTGCGACCCGAGGAGCGGGATGTGGACGGTGACCGGGTCGATGAACACCGCACGCCAGGATCATACGGGGACCCTGCTGCCCAATGGGAAAGTATTGGTTTCAGGAGGCTGGAACGGCAGCAGCTATCTGGCCAGCGCCGAACTTTACAATCCGGGCACGTCCACACCGGGTCCTTTCCAGATCACGTCGGTCGTGCAGACCAATCTCAACGATCTCTTCATCACGTGGAATACCACAGGGACCTGCAACATCGTCCAGGTCAGCGGGGGTACTGGTGGCGATTACTCGAGCAGCAACTTCACGGACCTGACTAATATCGTGGTCACCACGACCACAACCAATTTTTGGGATATGGGCGCACTGACAAATGGGGCGGCTCGGTACTATCGCATTCGATCACCGCTATAGTTGAGAGGCTCAACAAGGTCAGTGCAGCAGCGAGACCTGAGGGAAACTTGCGACTAGGGCAAGACGGGGTCTGCGTCTCAGCGGCTAGTGCCGCTTTCGGCTCCCTCCGAAGGCTTTCGGAGTCGGCTTCTGCGGGGGTGGAAACGGCAGGCGGGGGTTGGGGACGCGGGGAGGAAACGACAGAGATCCCTCGACCCCGATCTTGGGATCTGGGCAGGTGGAGGAAGCGGATGCGGAAGCGGCCACGCAGCAGCGTGACCGTTGCGCCGCCGGCACGAATTCGGCGCGTTTGCAGCCTAGGATACTGCGTGGCTGCGTGTTGCCGTGCCCGGCGCGGCTCCGTCGAACTCGGCTGCGGGGACGAGGGACGGATCGCGCCTCACAGAGGCGCGGCTACACCAGCGGTCGGACCGCGGTCAGCGCCCGCGGCAACAGCGGAAGGCAGGGACGAGGTGCGCAGGCGGTGGTTGTGGTGGGAAACGGCGGCAAGCGGAGCGCTTGCCCTACAAGCGGAAGGCGGGGACGAGGAGCGCAGGCTGAAGCCTGCGGCTACGGGGGCACGGCGCTTCGTCGGGTTCATCGTATTATGATTGACTTGATATCTCATTAGGATATACTGCGGGGCTGACGTTGGCAGCGTTCTTTGACAACGAGAGAGGAGGGGGGCACCCCAACCGGTTGGGGTGATGGAGAGGCTGTCGAAAAAGTAAAAAATGCAAACGAACCCAAGTTTGAGCAAGCCGGCGTGGAAATTTCCAAAAAACGAAGCCAAAACGAACCCAAGTTAAGGCCACAAGGGCAGTAGCCAAGTAGCCGAGTAGCCGGGGGGCGGAAAGAACGGAAGAAACCGAGCAGCCGGTGGAAAGGGCAGGAGCCGAGCAACCGAGCCCCGACAAGAAATCGGGGTAGATAGCCGAGTAGCCGGGTGGCCGAGTAGCCGGCGTTGTAACGGGCGAACTGGGAGGCGGAAGCGAATTTTAAAAAGGCGTTGACGGTGGTGGGCGATGGTGTTATCACCAAGGCGTAATGCAAGGAGGAAGGCGTTGATATTATGAAGAGTTTCTCAAGGATTTTCTTGTCTGCAACCCTCGCGGGAGCAGCGGCTTTGGTTTTGAGCGGATGCGCGACGCAACAGAAGCGCATGTCACCCGTCAACGAACAGCAGAAGAGCGAGTTTCTCAAGGGGATGGACGTGGTCGAGAAACCCGAGCTGGAGCCGGAGTGGGCGGATTTTGTAAAGGACCATTACCCGAACTGGCGGCGCCACTACTGGGTGGACCGCGGCCAGTGGGGTAATCGCGGCTATATTGTTGGGCGACCCGCGGCGGAAGCCGAGCCGGTCGTCGAGCAGATTACGCCGTTGCCGCCGGCGGAGGCCGCAGCGCCGACCATTGTTGAAAACGCGCCGCCGAAGGTCGAGGTGCCGGAGAAACCGACCAAGTACGTGGTGCGCAAGGGCGATTCGCTGTGGAAGATTGCCGGCAAGGTTTATGGCAATCCGTTGAAATGGCCGCGGATCTATCGGGCCAACAAGGATAAGATCAAGAACCCCAACAGGATCTACGTGAATCAGGTGTTGACGGTTCCGCAGAATTAGGAGCCGATGCGGGGTGTCTGGATTGCGAAGTGCGGGTACATGCGGTATGGTTTTTGCTTGCTTGAGGGAATGACGTTTTAGCGACACATGGCAAGCGAAACACTGCACTTCGACAATGCGCGACAAGCGCAGTCCTTGTACGCCAGCGAGCCGAAGAATCTCCGTCTCGTTGAAGACCTGCTCAATCTAAAGGTCACCGCCCGCGACGGTTGGATCAACGTCGAAGGGTCCACCGAAGACATTGCGCGGGCGAAATCCCTGTTTACCGAACTGCATCAGGCCGTGTCCCACGGCACGGTGATTCGTCGGCAGGAATTCAGCCGGGCGGTCAGCGCGATCTCCCGCGGTGAGGCGCTGAAGATGCAGGAACTGCACGAAGGCCGCGTGGACGTTTCCACGCGCAAGCGGCCGATCATCCCGAAGACGCAAGGGCAGAATCGTTACCTCGAAGCGATCCGCAAGAACGACATCGTGATTGGGATTGGGCCGGCGGGCACGGGCAAGACGTACCTGGCGATGGCGATGGCGGTGCACGCGCTACGCAGCGACCGCGTGGGACGAATCATTTTGTGCCGGCCCGCGGTCGAGGCGGGCGAGGCACTCGGGTTTTTGCCGGGGACGTTGGAAGAGAAGGTCAGTCCGTATCTGCGTCCGTTGTACGACGCGCTGTATGACATGATGGACCCCGACGAGATCCAGCGGAACATGGAGCGGGGCGTGATTGAGATTGCGCCGTTGGCGTACATGCGCGGGCGGACGCTCAACAATGCGTATGTGATCCTGGACGAAGCGCAGAACACGACGAGCGAGCAGATGCTGATGTTCCTGACGCGGATGGGATTCGATTCCAAGGTGGTGATCACCGGCGACATCACACAGGTGGACCTGCCCGGGCACAAGATGTCAGGGTTGATCGAAATCCAGGGCATACTGAAAGAGATTCCCGGCCTGGAAATCGTGTACTTTGACGAGCACGACGTGGTCCGCCACGAACTCGTGCAGAAGATCATCTCCGCATATTCGAAGTTCAAAGACGAACGGGAACGCCGCCGGCAGGAATCGGCGACGAACGGCAACGGCAAACCGCACGCGGCATGATCCCCGACGGCACGGGGGAGAGGGTTGTCGTTACCAATCGGCAGCGCCGGTTGAAAATCAACACGCGCTTGCTGGCGGAGATCGCGGAACGCGCCTTCGAACTGGTCAGAGACAACCAACTCCATCTTGGAATCGTGCTGGTTGACGATGCCGCAATCGCCAAGCTCAATGCGCAATACCACGACACGCCGGGCGCAACGGATATTCTGAGTTTTGATTATGGCGAAGAGCAGGGCGAACTGATTATTTCGGTGGAGCACGCCATCGCACAAGCGAAGCGGTACCGGACGACGCCCGCGCGAGAGCTGATCTTGTACGTGGTGCACGGGATCCTCCATCTGCACCGGTATAACGACCTCACGCCGCGACAGCGCCGGCGGATGCGCGTGGCGGAGCGACGGCTGGTGCTACGTTTGCGTAACCAGTTTGAGTTGAAAGGGTTGACTTCATAGGAAATTGACAAGCGGTTTGTGGCAGTGGAGGCGATTTGTTTGTGAAGCTTTTCACTTGCGATTTTTGGGCCGGTTGTGTAGAATTTGTTGACATATTTTTATAAGTGAATCCAGGGAAATAGTGCGCCACGATGCGCACAAGAAAGGGAATTGATATGAGAAAAGCACTGGCCTACCAAGTCGTAGGCTGCATGGCTTTGTTGGTAGCTTGCGGCATTACGGCGGTTGCTTCCGCCCAAACCACCCGAACGGTCCGTGTTGTTGAGTACAACATCCAAGCGGACACTACTTACACCACTCCGACGTGTGGTTTGATCGTTCCCTTCCCCGGCACCGGCGGAAGTTTCACGACCAGTTGTAGCGGAACCACGACGAACGGCGGCGTGCTCGAAGGGATTGGCGAAGAGATTATCGCGGGCGATCCGGCGCAGCCGATCGATATTCTGGCGTTGAATGAGACGACCAGCAACACGACCACCGTCCAACCGATCGTGAACGCGCTGAATGCTTTCTATTTGTATTATAACCCGATATGCTATACGAACCAGCCGGCCGGGTATGCGATGAGCACAAATCAGGCAACAGAGAGCGGCGGCGACACCGGCTCTGGAAACGGCCCCAACGCTCTGGTGTACAACACCAACACCCTCCAGCTTCTCGCCTCGGTCCCGGTGGATCCGCAGGGCGGCATCAGTCAATTGGGGTCGATCAGTGGGGAATATCGCGAGGTGATGCGGTACGAGTTTGCGCCGGCGGGGGTAACGGCCGGGACGAACAATGAGTTTTACGTCTATGTGAGCCACTACAAAGCGAGCTCGGGTAGCAGCGATGACAAGGCTCGCTTGGGCGAGGCCGGCATCATCCGCAGTAACGAATACTTCAACTTACCCGCCAACGCCCGGGTCATCTACACGGGCGATTTCAATGTCGACGATAACAGCGGCGAAGCCGGCTACCAGACTCTCTGCTCGAACAGCGTACCGGGCTTTGCCAATGCTCCACAGGGCCAAGCAGTCGACCCTCTCAATGTTCTCACGAATGGTCTGTACACCGACGCGGCGACCAACATCAATTGGAGCTCGAGCACGACGAGTACACAGATCTTGTTCATGCTCAGTGAAGAGAGCTACGAGCGCCGTTACCGGGACGATTTTCAGGTGATGACGAGCAATGTTTACTATGCTGTGGCGGGCGGCCTCCAGTACGTTCCAGGCTCGTATCACGTGTTCGCCAACAACGGCTCGTTTACTTGGGGAAACAGCGTGAACATTGCCGGCAATACCGCCCTGAACGACCTGGACACGAATCTGACGAAAGTTACCGGTCTTACCTCCGCAGTGCTGTTGGAGGACCTTACTGGCGCGAGCGACCATCTACCGACGGTGGCGGATTACACCATTCCCATTCCCTTGACCGTACCAGTGGCCAGTTTCACGAACAATCCCGCCAGCGGGCCGGCGCCACTGACCGTGTACTTTTACGATACCTCGGCCGGCTCGCCCACGAGTTGGAGCTGGACGTTTGGTGACGGCAGCGGCACGTCAACGTCGCAGAACCCGAACTACACGTACGACTATCCGGGTTCTTACGTGGTGACGCAGATTGTGGCCAATGCGAGCGGATCCAGCACCGATCAGGTTGCGATCACCGTGTCCTGCCCGACGATCACGCTGTCACCCAGTGGAGCGAATCCGACGGTGTTGCCCGTTGGGACGGAGGGCCTGGCGTACAGCAGCCAGACGATCACGGCCAGCGGAGGAGCTGGGCCGTACACCTACGCCGTGACGGGCGGTTCGTTGGCGGGCTCGGGCCTGACATTGTCATCGGCGGGCACGCTCTCCGGTGCGTCCCCGGTGGCGGGCACGTACACGTTTACCGTCACGGCGACGGACACCAACAACTGCCCGGGGAGTCAGGCGTACAGCGTGACGGTACAGACGCAATTCGCGGCGTGGCAGCAGTTCTACGACCTCAGCGGCCCGTTAAGTGGCGGGAATGCCTCCTACACGGGCGACGGCATGAGCAACACCAACAAGTTCATGGCGGGCTTCAATCCCACCAGCGCGGCGGCATACCTGCACATCATCAGTATCGTGGAGTCGGTGGCGGGCAATACCAACGTCGTGGTGACATATCTGGGCGCCAACGGGGACAACAGCTACCAGCCGGGGATTGCGTCACGGACGAACGTGTTGGATTACATGACCGGTGACGCCAACGGCAACTACACGACTGGCGGTTGGCAGGACACCGGCCAGACCAACATTCTCAGCGGCGGGAACGGGTCCGGCACCATCACGAGCATGACGGACTCGAACATAACAGCCAGTCCCGACCGGTACTACCGCGTGCGCGTATTGTTGCCGTAACGCGGCTTCAAAAGAGGCGATACTGATACTGATGCGAACCTTACGATTCTGTCGCGTGGCGACCGCCGGCGTGGCGTGTCTGTTTGGCGCGCTGGCGGCGCGAGCCCAGCAAGTCAAGGTGATGGAGTACGATGCCTCACAGGAGATCGGCGCCAACACCAATCCGACACCGCAATCGGCGGCGTTCACACGCGTCATCGCGTACCAGCAACCGGACATCGTCTGCTTCTCCGAATTAAATGATGGCAGCTCCGTTTCGCTGGTCACCAGTGGCGTGGTGAACTGGGTGACGAACAATTTGGCTTCGATCTTCGGAACGAAGACCGGCGTCACGTTTTGGGTCTACATCGCCAACGTGGGGGATGGGTACAACCGCAACGGCGAAATCAGCCGCTATCCGATTGTCAGCGGCACGACGTACAGCGATGCCGGTGGCGGGTTTGCCAACCTGCGCGGGATGGATTCGATCCAGATCCAATTGAGCGGGACGAACACGCTCCAGATTTTCCATGCCCAACTGAAAGCTGGTGGCGGCACGCTCGACACGAACAGCAACTGCGAGAGAAAGCAGGCTGAGGCCGCGACCGACGCGACCAACATGATGAACTGGGCGAGCACGAACCAGTACCCGTATATCTGGACCTGCGACTGCAACGAGGACCAGGACTCACGCGACGCCGGTTACACCGCGCCGTACACCACGCCCGAGTGCCCGGTGTCGAGCACGTATCATCCGATCACCACCCTCGAACAGGTGGGCGGGCTGGTTGATTACGCCCCCACCACGCTCGAAACCAATGCGGTCGGCTCATGGCGGACATGGAGCACGGACCAAACGGCTGGTCAGCCGTCCGACATGTTCGATCGCATTCTTGCCGCGACCAACCGGCTCGCCCCCGCGTCCGGGCTGGTGTTCAGCACGTTCGACTGGGCCGCGCACGGTCTGTACACCAACGCGAGCCCGCAGAATCTCGTTAACGACAGCCTGACGGCGGACGATCACTACGATGTCATGGTGACCTACTCGTTTCCGACCTCCGGGACGAATTTTGGGGTCAACCCGACCTCGCTCACGGCGACCGGCGCTCCGGGCGGGCCGTTCACTCCCTCGAGTCAGATCTGCGCGCTGACGAACTTCGATACAATCCCGTTGTTTTGGTCCATCACGAATCAAACGAGTTGGCTGAAGGTCTCTTCACCGGTGGGAAATCTTGGCGCCGGCTGGGGCACGAACATTACCGCATCCATCACCGCCGCGGCCAATTCGCTGACGGCGGGGACGTACACGGACACGATCACGTTCAGCAACACGGCCACGGGAGTATCTCTTCCGGTGGGCGTGACGCTGACGGTCGGGACGCCGCCACCGGTCGCGAGTTTTAAAGCGAGTCCGACCAACGGCGCGGCACCATTGAGCGTGAGCTTCGTGGACCATTCAACCGGCTCGGTGACGGGCTGGGCGTGGGCGTTTGGGGATGGCAACACGTCGATCAGCCAGAGCCCGTCGGACATCTACGTAAATCCGGGCACGTATACGGTGCAGGAGATCGTGACTGGTAACGGTGGGTCGAGTACGGATACGGTGGTGAACTTGATCAGCGTGTACGATCCGTTTGCGTGGTGGCAACTCCAGTACTTCGGCAGCACCAACAATAGCGCGAGCACCGGGCCCGGCGGGGATTCGACCGGGACCGGTATGAGCAACACCAACAAGTTCATGGCGGGCTTCAATCCCACCAGCGCGGCGGCATACCTGCACATCATCAGTATCGTGGAGTCGGTGGCGGGCAATACCAACGTCGT
>JBKQMH010000097.1:0-10844 GCA_052146795.1 Verrucomicrobiia bacterium | reverse complement strand
TCGAGACGATTGCAGTTGGAACGAATTGTGGAGGGATACCGAAACCACGTAGTCGTGCCTCTGTGAGGTGCAAACCAGTTGTGCATGGGGACTGCGCCTCCCCAAGGTGCAGCAACACGGGTGTGAGGAAGTGAAGGACCAAGGAGGAGATGTTTTACTATCTGAGCGAGTATACGCAGTGGTTCTCGCCGTTGCGGGTGTTTCAATATGTGACCTTCCGCGCGGTGTTTGCCGCGCTCACGGCGCTGTTGATGTGCGTGTTTGTGGGGCCGTGGCTTATTCGCCGCCTGGTCGAGATGAAACTCCAGCAGCCGATCCGCGGCGAAGGCGATCTGCGGGAGTTGGCCAAGACCCACGGCCAGAAAACCTGCCCGACGATGGGCGGCATCCTTATCATCTGGGCGGTGGTGGATTCAACTCTACTGTGGGCGCGACCGACCAATCAGCTTGTTCTGATTTGTCTGGTAACATTGATCTGGCTCGGCGGGATCGGGTTCCTGGACGACTGGGCGAAGGTACAGGCGCGAAAGTCCGAAGGGATGCGCGCGAAGACAAAGTTCCTGTTTCAAATCGGGCTGGGATTGTTTGTGGGGATCTTACTCCTGACCGATCCGCTGCTCGGGCCGACGGCGAAGAAATTGATGGTGCCCTTCGTAAAAGGGCCACTGATTGCAGACATGGGATGGTGGGCGTTGCTGGTGGTCGTGGTGGTGATCGTCGGGGCGTCGAATGCCGTGAACCTGACGGATGGCCTCGACGGTTTGGCGACGGGATGCACCCTGACCGTGGCGCTGACGTATGCCGTGATGTGTTACGTGGCCGGCAATTTCCGATTCGCCAATTACCTGCAGGTGCCGTTCGTGTCGGGGGCGGGCGAATTGACGGTGGTGTGTGCCGCGCTCATCGGCGCAAGCCTGGGGTTTTTGTGGTTCAACTGCCATCCCGCGCAGGTGTTCATGGGCGACACCGGGTCGCTGGCGATTGGCGGATTGATCGGCGCCATTGCGGTGATGATCAAGCAGGAGTTGGTACTGGTCATCGTCGGTGGAATTTTCGTGATGGAAGCCGCCTCGGTGATTTTGCAGGTTGCCAGCTTCAAGCTCCGCGGCAAGCGAATTTTCGCGATGGCGCCGTTGCACCACCATTTCGAGTTACGCGGCTGGTCGGAAACCAAAGTGACCACGCGATTTTGGGTGTTGTCCGTAATCTTTGCGTTGCTGGGATTGGCGACGCTGAAATTGAGGTGATTGAGAAATGCAGACGATGGAATTGAAGGGCAAGGACGTGGTCGTTCTGGGGCTGGGCCGCAGCGGCATGGCGGCTGCATCCTTGTTGCGTCGCGACGGCGCACGCGTGGTGGTACGAGATGAATCGGCGGGAGATCAGTTGCAAGAGCGGGCGATGCGGCTGCGTCGGCTGGGTGTGCGGGTGGAACTGGGCAACCAATTCGACCACTCGACGCGGTTTGACCTCGCGGTGGTCAGCCCGGGCATCGGGCCCGAGCGACCGATCGTGCGGGAGGTATTGACGCAGCATACGCCGCTCCTGAGTGAGTTGGAACTGGCGTACCGTTTTTGCCTGTGCCCGATCATTGCAATCACGGGCACGAATGGGAAGACGACGACGACGGAATTGATCGCCGCGATGTTGGCCGGTTGCGGCAAACGCACCACGGCGGCAGGCAATATCGGGAATGCGTTTTCCGATGCGGTGGAAGCCAGCGCGGGATTGGACGCCGTGGTCCTCGAAGTCAGCTCGTTCCAATTGGAGAAGATCGACCAGTTTCGCGCGAGCATCGCGGTGTTGTTGAACATCACGCCCGACCACCTCGACCGCTACGAGTCGATGGACGGCTACGCGGCGGCGAAATCCTTCATTTTCATGAATCAACAGCCGGAAGACACGGCGATCGTCAGTGTGGAGACATTGAACACACTGCGACGCATGGGCATCGCGATCAAGGCGCGCCCGATCACGTTCAGCGCCTACAACCGCGAAGCGGACGTCTGGCTGGACTGGTTCGACAACGAAACCATTTGGTGTCGGTTGCCGGAATGCCGCGGGATTCTGCTAAAGATGAGTGAGACGAGCCTGCGCGGCGTGCACAACGCCGAGAACATACTGGCAACACTTGCGACCGGGTTGGCCATGGGGCTGCCCGTGTCACAAATGCGCGAAGCGATTTGCTCGTACTGTCCGCAACCGCACCGGTGTGAATTCGTAGCGGAAATTGATGGAGTGACGTACATCAACGATTCGAAGGCGACCAACGTCGATGCTGTCGAGAAGGCGCTGCGTTCCCTGCCGGGACACTGTGTGCTGATCGCGGGTGGTCGCGACAAGGGATTGGATTTCACGTCGATGAAGGAGGTGGTTGCCGACAAGGTCAAGCTGGCGGTGTTGATAGGGGAGGCGCAAGGGAAGATATGGCGCGCCTGGTCCAAAGCGGCGCCGTGCGTACGCGCGTTCTCGATGGAAGAGGCCGTCCGCGTGGCGGCCAGTCACGCCCGTCGTGGCGATACGGTGTTGTTGTCGCCGGCGTGTGCCAGCTTTGACATGTTTGAGAATTATGAACATCGCGGTGAGGAGTTCAAGCGGCACGTCTTCAACCTGCCGTGAGGTGATGTAACTGGATTTACCGAACAACGATCGATCAAAACAACAATACCGAAACGAAAGGAACCAATGAAAGTCTCGAAAGTCGTACTCATCGTCGTAGCATTACACGTCCTGGTGATCGGGGGCATCGTCGTCTTTGAGGGATGCTCCCGGGTCAAGAGCAGCACGCCGGATATGGCGGCAAATGAAAGCCTGCCCGGCCAGCAGCCAGACAGCAATCTGGTGACCTCCATCCCGAATCCGCAAGGTCCGGGAGCGGTCAACTCAATGGTACCGGCGACGTCCATGGCGGGCAATGAAGCGGCAGCTCCGGCACCCACGACGGTGGCCGTAGCCCAACCCGCGCCGGCCTCGGCGACCGCACAAATCTATGTCGTGAAAAAAGGCGATTCCCTGTGGAAGATCGCCAAGGCGGAGAACGTAACCGTCGGCGAACTCAGTCGTGCGAACAACATGTCGAAGACCAGCGTTCTGAAGGTCGGCCAAAAATTGACCGTGCCCGCGGCTAAGGCTGAAAAGACCAGCGTTGCGACCGCGTCGGTGATTCCGACCTCAACGGATGCCAACGGCGTCCCGTCCGGGGCGACCACGTCAGCGGCTCCGTCAACGGGAAGCGACGACAGTGGCAATCTGTACGTGGTGAAATCCGGGGATTCACTCTGGAAGATCGCGCGGCACCAGAACGTCACCGTGGCAGCGCTCAAGCAGGCGAACAATCTGAATGGTGATTCGCTCAAGGTTGGCCAGAAGCTCCACATTCCGATGGCGACGGCCAAGGCCACGACGGACACGGCTGGCAACACCGTCAGCGCGGGCATCGCGGCCACGTCGTCGGCCGGGTGGCAAGCGCCCGGCACCTACACGGAGAACGGCCAGACGATCCACATCGTGGACTTCAAAGAATCACCGGCGACAATCGCCAAGAAGTATGGCATCAAGACCGACGACCTGCTTAAGGCCAACAACATCACCGATCCGAAAAAGGTCCAGTACGGCCAGCGACTGGTGATCCCCTTGCAGCAGCCGAGCGCGACAGCATCGACCACGACGGCTCCCGCGACGACGCCGGTCGCCAACACAACGCCGCCAGCCAGCACGGCGGCAGCGAACGCGACGACCGCGGGAACCACAGCCTCAACCACGCCGGTACTGGCGGCACCGGTCGTATCCGCTTCGCGCGCGACAGTACAATAGCGAGAGCCAGAGATTCGCTTAACCAGAGAATTGGAGGCCTGTGAACAAGGCGGCCATCACGCTATTGACGATCATGCTGGCATTGTTGACCATTGGCGTGGTCATGCTCTTTAGCACGAGCGCCCTGTACGCCAGGGACCGCTACGGTGATCAGCGCTACCTGCTGAAGCGACAACTGGCGTGGATGCTCGTCGGAGCCGTCGGATGCGTGATGGCTGGCAGCGTTCCCTACCCGAAACTGCGCGGCGTGTGCGCGGGCGTGCTTGTCGTCGCCGGGGTCATGCTGGCACTGGTGTTGGTTCCCCACATAGGGCTGAAGGTGGGCGGCGCGCGCCGCTGGCTCGGACTCGGTCCGATGCGGTTTCAACCATCGGAACTCGGGAAACTGGCGCTGGTGGTGTGGCTGGCGCACTGGCTGGCAAAGGAGAAGCGCCGTCTCGACCGGTTCAGCCGCGGGTTTGCCATTCCCATGGGCGTGGTCGGGATGACGTTGCTATTGATCCTGGCCGAGCCAGACTTTGGTTCCACGGCGCTGATGGCGTCGGTGAGTTTCGCAATGATGTACGTCGCGGGTGTGCGGCTGCGGTTCCTGGTGCCGACCCTCTTCAGCGGGGTGGCGGGATTTGCCGCGCTCGTCATCCACAACCCGACGCGGGCGGCGCGGCTGATGGCGTTCATGGATTTGGAGAAGTACAAGCAGGGCGCCGGCTATCAGGTGTGGCAGGCGATTCTCGCGTTTGGGTCGGGTGGATTCAACGGACTGGGCCTGGGCAACAGTTTGCAGAAGATGTTTTACCTGCCGGAGGCCCACACGGACTTCATCTTTCCAATTATCGGCGAAGAACTGGGATTGGTGGGGACGCTGGCGATCCTGTTGGCGTTCGCATTGTTGATGGTGTGCGCGGTGATCATCAGCTTGCGGGCATCGGATTTATTCGGGCAGTACCTCGGCATGGGCATCGCGGTGCTGTTGGCCATGCAGGCCCTGATCAATATCGGCGTCGTCACGGCATGGTTGCCGACAAAGGGGCTGCCGTTGCCCTTTATCAGTTTTGGCGGATCAAACCTCGTGCTGAACATGGTTGCCGTCGGATTGCTCTTAAGCATTTATCGTCACAGTTCAGTGGAAGCGGAGAGTGAGGAACAGGAGTTCTTCGCGCGGCGTTCGTCACTCACCTAGGAGGCGCAGCCGCGGTTGCATGAATGAAAGTCATGATCGCATGCGGCGGGACGGGGGGACATCTCTTCCCGGGGATGGCGGTCGCGGAAGTTCTCCACGCCCGCCGGCATCAAGTCCGGTTGTTGGTGTCCGAAAAGGCAATCGATCAGGCGGCCTTGGCAGTATCGACCGGTTGCTCCAACCGTTCGGACGGTATCGCGATGGAGGTGGTGCCGGCCGTGGGGTACGAGGGGGCGGGGCAGCTAATCAGGTTCTGCCTGCGCCTGGCAAAGGCGACGCGCGGGTGCGTCGCGGCTTGTGACGAATTTGAGCCGGACGTAGTGCTGGGGATGGGGGGATTCACGTCCGCGCCTGCGATATTCGGGGCGCGATGGTTCCGCAAGCGCGGGACGGCGACGTTGATCCACGAATCCAATGCCGTGCCTGGCAAAGCGAACCGCTGGGCGGGCCGATTGGCGGATCACGTTGCGGTGGGGCTGGCCGACTGCGCCCGGTATTTTGGGCGCAAGCCGGTGACGGTCACGGGCACGCCGATTCGCGAGGCGTTGCGGCGTGGCAAAGTGGCCGACGCGCACGCACGACTTGGTTTGGAGACAGGACGATTGACGGTGTTGGTTGCGGGCGGCAGCCAGGGAGCCCACGCGATCAACGAAAGTGTGGCACTGGCGCTGCCGTGGCTGGAGTCGCGAGCGGGCGCGCTGCAGTTTGTGCATTTAACTGGCGCGAAGGATGAAGAATTCATGCGCGACACGTACGAGAAGAGCGGATTTCGAGCAACGGTGATGAGTTTTTGCGGTCAGATGGAATTGGCGTACAGCGCGGCGGACGTGGTCGTGGCGCGTTCGGGAGCTGCCACGCTTGCCGAGGTCGCGGCGTTCGGTTTGCCCGCGATTCTGGTTCCGTACCCGCACGCGGCGGGCAATCACCAGTGGTACAACGCGCGGGTATTCGAGCGGGCCGGGGCGGCGTGGCTGATCGAGCAGTCATCATCGGACGGAGAGATCGCCGAGCGAGGCGAACGTTTC
Organism: Verrucomicrobiia bacterium; assembly: GCA_052146795.1. Taxonomy (GTDB): domain Bacteria; phylum Verrucomicrobiota; class Verrucomicrobiia; order Palsa-1439; family Palsa-1439; genus Palsa-1439. The sequence goes on along the minus strand of JBKQMH010000097.1, from coordinate 4,826 downwards.
GCGAGAGTCATTGGCGATCTGCTCGACGACGAACCGCGTCGCCGGAGCATGGCCACAGCCGCGCGGTCGCTGGCCGTGGACGATGCGGCGGACCGCATCGCAGCCCTTTTGGAACAATATGGGAAACAAGCAACAACTAATTGAGTTTCTCGGCAGCCGATCACGTCGGGTGCATTTTGTGGGCATTGGCGGATGCGGGATGAGTGGACTGGCGCGCCTGTTGTTGCAACAGGGGCACCGCGTTACCGGGTCGGACATGGCGCCCAATGGCGGCATGAAGGAGTTGCAGAAATTGGGTGCTCGAATCCATAGCGGCCATGCGGGCCAGAACATCAGCGAGGGGACGGAGCTGGTGGTCTACACCTCGGCCGTTGGCGGTGAGAACGTGGAACTTCAGGCGGCGGCCGAACTGAAGATTCCGCGGGTGCGGCGCGGGTTGTTGCTGAGCGCCCTGATGAATCACCCCAACAATATCGCGGTGGCCGGAACTCACGGCAAGACGACGACGACGGCGATGATCGCGTACGTGCTCACGCGCAGCGACAGCGCGCCCAGCTATTGCGTCGGAGCACACGTGCCGGTGCTCGGCACCAACGCGCAGATTGGCGGCGGGAAATACTTTGTGGCCGAAGCCGACGAGAGCGACGGCACGCTGGTTGGTTTCAGCCCGGAATACTCCGTGTGCCTGAACATCGAGCCGGAGCATCTCGACCACTACGGGTCGATGGAGAAGCTTCGCGAAACCTTTGAATCATTTTTCACCAGCACACACAAGACGGTGTTTCTGTGCGCCGATTGTACGAACTGCCTGGCGCTGGCGCCCAAGTGTCGGGCAGCGATCACCTTTGGGCTTTCCCTGAAGGCGGATTACCGCGCCTTGAAGGTCGAGCAAACAAAGTGCGGTTCCCGGTTCACGGTCTCCTGCCGGGACCAGGAGATCGGGGTGGTTGAATTGACCATTCCTGGAATGCAAAACGTTACCAATGCGCTGGCGGCGGTCGCGGTGGCCGACGAGTTGGGGGTGCCGTTCGAGAGAATCGCCGATGCGCTCCAGCATTTCACAGGGGCCACGCGACGGTTTGATCGGAAGTATGAAGAGGACGGAATCCTGGTGGTGGATGATTATGCGCATCATCCAACGGAAATCCGCGCGACGATTGCGGCAGCCCGCACGATGCTGGCGAGGGAGAACGGGGCGGGGTATCGGCGCTTGATCGTGGCGTTCCAACCGCATCGGTACACGCGCACGCAGGCGCTGCTCGAGGACTTCCGCTCGGCATTCGCTGGCGCCGACAAATTGTTTCTGACGGACATCTACGCCGCGAGCGAACGGCCGATCGAAGGCGTCAACGGCCGAATGCTTCACCAGACCGTGGTCGCATCCGGGCAGTCGGGAGCCGTGTTTGAAGCGGACACGGAAATGCTGGTGGTGCGGCTATTTGCGGAAGCGCGGCCCGGCGACCTGGTCCTAACGATGGGCGCGGGAGACGTGTACAAGGTGGCCGAATCGCTGGTGCGCAAACTCCGCAGCCGCGGACCAAACGTTCTCCATCCGGAAAAGCAGCCCACGAAGATGCAGGCGGACTGGGAAGTGTTGCTCTCGGACAAGTCCAAGATTCGCCGGAATGAACCGATGGCGCGGCACACCTCGATGCGCGTGGGCGGCCCGGCCGAGTTTTGGGTTGAGCCCGCGGATGAGCGCGACCTCGCGCGTCTCTTGCATTACTGCCACGTTCGCGAGGTTCCCGTGACAGTGATCGGCCGCGGGACGAACCTGCTCGTGCTCGATGGAGGCATCCCGGGCGTGGTCATCAGCCTGGCCAACGATGAGTTTACGAAGGTCGACGTGGACGGAGAACGGCTCGTAGCGCGGGCTGGAGCGAGGTTGAAAACAATTGTGACGGTGGCGGCGCGAAACCAACTCAGCGGACTGGAGTTTATGGAAGGGATCCCCGGATCGCTGGGGGGCGCCCTGCGCATGAACGCGGGCGCGATGGGCAAGCAGCTGTTCGATGTGGTCGAGTGGGTGCGCTACATCAGTTACGCAGGTGACATGTACGATGCGGAGGCAAAGAGTCTTCCGGTGACGTATCGGAGTTGCCCGGTGTTTCACAACCACATTGCGCTATCGGCGATCCTTCGTGGAATCAAATCGGAGCGCAAGGCAATCGAGAGCCGTCTGAAGGCGTTTGCGCAACGGCGGTGGTCGTCGCAACCGGCGAAGCCGAGCGCGGGCTGTATTTTCAAGAATCCGGAAACGATTCCAGCCGGCAAACTGATTGAGGAGTTGGGAATGAAGGGGATGTCGATTGGCGGGGCGCGCGTTTCCGAAGTGCACGGGAACTTTATTGTGAATGAGGGACGGGCGAAAGCCAGCGACGTGATGGAGTTGATTGCGGCGATCCGCCAGCGGGCGCGGCAGGAGCGCGGCATCGATCTCGAACCCGAAGTGATGATTCTCGGAACGGAAGGACAGTAGAGAGCTGCGACCATGAGGAAATTGAAAATCGCGGTGTTAATGGGAGGGCCGTCGGCAGAGCGGGAGGTGTCGTTGCGGTCCGGAACGGCCGTGGCGAACGCCTTGGCGGCGACCGGTGCCAAGGTTGTGCCCATGGACATTCAGGATGCGACCTTCACGATTCCCGCAGACGTGGATGTGGCGTTCCTCGTGCTTCACGGGACTTTTGGAGAAGATGGTTCCCTCCAGCGCATTCTTGAGGGAAGAGCGGTTGCGTACACGGGATCGGGTCCTGAGGCGAGTGCTCTGGCGTTCGACAAGATCGCGGCCAAACAATCCTTCATGGTCGCGGGAATCCCGACGCCAGCGTATGAAGCGGTTGAGAACGGCCCATTGAGCAGGCCGCGACTGGCGCGGCTCGGTTTCCCGGTGGTAGTGAAACCCTCGCGGCAAGGTTCGAGCGTGGGCATTAGCATTGTTCAACAAGCGGCGGAACTGTCCGAGGCCTGTGAGCTTGCCGGGCGGTACGACAGTCGGTTGCTGGTGGAGCAATTCATCGCGGGCCGCGAGCTGACGGTCGGAATCCTGGACGGCCGGCCCTTACCGGTGGTGGAGATTCGCCCGAAGCACAGCTTTTTTACCTACGAAGCCAAGTACACGAAGGGCGAAACTGACTATCTCGTGCCGGCGGTGTTGGACAAGAACGTCGAATTTCAAGCGAAGACGCTGGCGTTGCGCGCGCATGATTGTCTGGGCTGTCGGGATTACTCCCGTGTGGATCTGATGTTGTCACAGAACGGCGACCTGTTCGTGCTGGAGGTGAACACCATACCCGGGTTCACCGAGACGAGCCTCCTGCCCAAGGCGGCCCGAGCGTCAGGGATCGAATTTCCGGATCTGTGTGCGCGGTTGGTGCAACTGGCCCTGGCGCGGAACGGTCACAACGGCGCACGAGTCGCCGGCGAGAAGGAGACGGCTGCCATTTCCCGATGAAACTTGGAAACCGAAGAAAGCGGCGTCCCGAGTACCTGCTGGATGTGAAGGTTCAGACGCGGGGACGTTCGCTACGGCGGCTGCGGGTGGGAACGGCGTTGTTGGTGGGGCTCAGCATGATTGTGCTGACGGGCTACGGGATATGCTGGCTGGCGAAGACGACGGTTCACCGGTTGGTGTACGACAACCCGCGCTTTGCGATTCGCCAGATCGTGGTGGACGACGATGGCGTGCTGACGCCGGAACGGGTGGTCCAATTCGCGGGCGTGCACGTCGGGGAGAACCTTCTGTCCATCGATTTGGACCGCGTGCGCAGCAATTTGGAAATGCTGCCCCTGGTGCGAGCGGTGGAAGTGCGGCGGATGCAGCCAGATCGGTTGTATATCCGTGTAATGGAGCGCACGGCGGTGGCACGGCTGCGCGTAGCGACCCGCGAGTTGGGAGATGAGACTTTTTATATCGACCGCGCGGGCTTTGTGATGAAGGCGATCAAACTGCCCGACGGGACGGTGCTCCAGCCGCAGACGCCGCGGCCGGCTCCGGTATTGACCGGTATAACGCTGGCCGACACGCGGGTGGGGCGGCAGGTGGAATCCGAACAGATTTATCGGGCGTTGGAATTATTGGACAAACTCGACCAAGCGGTCGCGGGCTCGCTCCTGGAGGTCCAACAAATCGATTTGTCGAAACCGCGACAGTTGGTGCTGACCACGGGCCAGCACACCACGGTGAAAGTGGACGTGGAAGATTTTCCCCAGCAGTTGCGACGGCTGGGAGTGATTTTGCGGTGGGCGCAGCAGCGGCAGAAAACGGTACAGATCGTGGACCTGACCGTCAACCGCGGCGTGCCCGTGACATTTGTTAATTAGAAAGGTTCGGTTGGAGCCATGTTACCGAAGGAGAAGATCATCGTAGGGTTGGAGGTGGGCACGTCCAAGGTGTGCGCCGTGGTCGGGGAGGTGCTGGACGATGGCAACATCATGGTCATCGGGGTGGGCCAGGCAACCTGCGAGGGTGTGCGCAAGGGCGAGATCATCAACATCGACGCGACGGTGGAATGCATCCATGCGGCCGTGGCTGACGCGGAGGAGAGTGCCGGGGTTGAGATCCACAATGTGTACGCCAGCGTGAGCGGCGGGCACATTCGCAGTTTCAATAACCGGGGGACGGTGGCGGTGACAAACGATGAGCGCGAGATATCGGAGGAAGACGTTCGCAACGTTCTGCTCAACGCTAAGGCTGTGAATATTCCGATGGACCACGTGGTGATCCACGCCATTCGACAACATTTCTTCGTGGACGGCCACGATGGAATTCAAAATCCCGCGGGGATGATTGGGGCGAAGCTCGAGGCGGACGTGCACGTGATTTACGG
>JBKQMH010000096.1:0-5184 GCA_052146795.1 Verrucomicrobiia bacterium | reverse complement strand
GTGCCAGCGCGGCAAACTTGTCCGCCGCCGCCATCGAAAACAGCAACGGGATGTTCGACATGCTCTCGGTGCCGCCGACCACAAACGTATCGCCCTGTCCCGCCGCCATTTTCTCGTAAGCGCTCGTGATCGATTCGAATCCGCTGGCGCAATTCCGGTGCACCGTGTAGGCGGGGATCTCCTGGGGAATTCCGGCGTTCAGGGCGATGACCCGCGCGACGTTCACAGCTTCCGCCGGCTGCGCCACGCACCCAAAAATCACCTGCGAAATCTTGTGGGGATCGACTCCGGTGCGCTCCAACAATTCGCTCACCACGATCCGCCCGAGGTCCTGCGCGGGAAGCGACTTCAACTCCGTCCCCGCTTTCGAGAACGGCGTCCGTATTCCGTCAATGATGGCCAGTCGCGTCATCGTTCACCAGACTTATGATGCGCGCCTGCCCACGACGACGCGCCGCCCAATGTAGGAGCAGCTTTCCTGCCGCAGCCAGACCCTAAATGCCGGTTGTTACCCGCTTGCTAACAATGAGATGCGTATGCAATGCCCGCATGTTAATTGGCCGGCAGACAACTCATTTGAGAATCTCGCCAAAGAAATCTTTCATCGCTTCCCACGACCGTTTATCGGCCTTTTCATTGTAGGCCGCGCCCTTGGAGTTATCATTGCCCGAATCGGGCCGCGTAAAGCTGTGCACTGCGCCGCTGTAGAAAATCATCTGCCAATCCACGCCCGCTTTGCGCAATTCGTCCTGCAGCGCCGCCACATCGGTCGCCGGCACGTACGGATCGTCCGCGCCATGACAAATTAGTACCTTGCACTTGATATTCTTCGCGTCGCGCGTCGGCGTATCCAGTCCGCCATGGAACGTGACGACGCCCGCAATGTCAGCCCCGCTGCGCGCGAGTTCCAGAACCGTGGTGCCACCAAAACAATAACCGATGGCGGCCACCCGTTTCTTGTCGCATTGTGGCTGTTTCTCCAGCACGTCCAGCGCCGCGTTCACCCGCGCCCGCAGCAATTCACGGTCGCCTTTGTACTTGCCTATTAGCACACCGGCTTCCTGACGGTTAGCCGGGCGCGCGCCCTTGCCGTAAATGTCGGCGGCGAACGCGACGTAACCGAGCTTCGCCACCATGTCCGCGCGCATCTTCGCGTAACCGTCACATCCCATCCAATCATGGACGACCAGCACGCCGGGCCGCGGTCCCTTCACCGCGTCGTCGTAAGCAAGGTACCCCTCACACGTCGTGTCCCCTTGTTTGTACTCGACCATCTCCGTGTGCAATGCCGCGTTTGTGTTCATGCCGCAAAGTAAAGCAACTCCCGCCAAAGTCCAAAACCGCATTCTCATCAAAGTCTCCTCCCGTTCCACGCGCAAACTATCACGCTCTCTCCCGCAAAGCAATTCACAGAGCGAACTCCGCCGCAGTCAACAAAACTTACTCCTTCGGCCTCGCATCCAGAATCCGCACTTCCTTCAACGAACTCTCCAGCTTGATGCGTTTGAGCATGTCGTCGAGGGAATGGACCTCGATGCGGTTGGGGGTCAATTCAACGTCGGTCTGAAACCGTGTGCGGACCTTTTCCTTGAGTTGTTCCACGTTGGCGCCATTTGACGGCGCGAGGTGCAGAATCAACTCGTCCAAGTCGTGCGGATCATCGTGGGCCTTGCGAATCTCCAACTGCCACTCGCCGATCTCGGTCGTGTTGTCGAGAATTTGCTGTAACGTGTCGAAATTGACGAGCGTGCCCTTCAATTTCCCGAACTGAAGTTCCTTCGTGTTCGACGCCCGTCCGATGTTGCCCATGATCCGCGGCACGGTGCGGCCACAATGTGGGCAGGGTTCCCACGTCACGCCGCCATCGACGTAGTCGCCGGTCCGATACCGCAACACCACCGTCCCCCGCGCGTCGAGCGGGGTGTACACCAACTCGCCCGGCTCGCCCTCTCCCTTCACTTCACCTGTCTCGGGATCGATCACCTCGATCAGGCCGAAGTCGGGGAACAGATGATAGCCGCTCGATTCTTCGGGAAGCGTCGGACATTCGCCCCACGCGACCCGCGCCTCGGTAAATCCGTACGTGCCGCACACCCGCACGTCCCCCGCGCCCATTTCCTGCAGCAGCGTCACCATCTTGCGGCGGATGCCCGTTGGACTTTTTTCGCCGCCAAGCACGACCTTGCAAACCTGTGGCCACTTGCGGCCTTGTTCATACGCTTCGCGAATCACGTGATATACAAACGTCGGAATGCCGATGAGCGCCTCGGGCTTGATCTTCTCGATCAGATTGATATTGCCGTCCGTGCCCATGACTTTCCCGCCTCCCGAACTCACCAGCAACATGCCGAATTCCAGCCCGGCGAACACCACCTGCCAGAACGCCAGGTGCGGCGCGTAGGGAAACATGTTCACCCCGCGCATCTTCGTCGTCGCGGCGAACGTTTGGATGAGCCGGGAGCCGGATATGCGGAGATTACACATATCGTGGTCGGTGTAGGTAAAGGCGACCGGCAACGAACTGCGTCCCGTCGTGGCGGTCAGAAAAATCGGGCGATACTCGCGCTCGAACCGGCGCTCGACCACGCTCCGACCGCGCAACAGCGCCTCGGCAACCACCCGCGGACGGTGTTTCAGCACCGAAAGGTCCGGCGTAATAATGAACTCGCGGAATTTCTCCGGTTGTTCGGAGGTCGGGAGCAGGTCGGCTTTGCTCGTGAACGGCATCTGGCGCAGGTCTTCGACCGTCTTGATGCGCCGTGGATCGATCCTGTGCTCGGCGAAGAGCTTCTTGTAATACGGACTGAATGGGGCGATGACTTCCGTCAGGTATCGGTGGAGTCTTTCGTTCTGGATCCGGCGCTGCTCCGGAACGGTCAGGCGATCCCAGTTCATGCGCGCACCAACTCCCTCAACTGCGGAAGGGCCGCCTCCGCCGCCTCTTCCCCGCAGCGAATGTAGCGTTCGGGATGATAAAAATCGTACCACACGCTGCCCGCCAGCAGCGGTCGGATCACCACGTCGGCGTTGTTGCATGCCATCTCCGCCATCCGCGACTGCATCGCGTGCATCGAGCGCATGTAGATGTTGATGATGCTGGTCGGCGTTTCCACCAGAGGCCCGGTCTCGTGTAATACCCCTTTTCGTTCCTTCCGGGTCGCGGTCGATATCTCATGCCGACTGCGCTCGCGTTGCTTCATCTCGTCCGTGTTGGGAATCGTGTTGACCGCGATAATCTTCGAAACGCCGGCCCACGTCAGCACCTGCACGGGCACGGGATCGGTAATACCGCCATCAATCAACGTATGCCCATTATTGACCACGGGCCGGAAAATGCCGGGAATCGTGATGCTGGCGCGAATGGCGTCGATGAGCTTGCCTTCTTCGTAAACGACTTCTTCGAGCGTGTTCAGGTCGCTGGCGACGATCTTCAGGGGAATGAGCGTATCGGCGAAGGTCAGTCCGTTCACGATCGAATGGAGAAAGTTGTAGACCTTGATGCCGCGGAAGACGCCCGCGCCGGGGAACATCGGATCGAGCAGCTTCAAGAACGTCCGCTTGCTGCGAATCTGCTTGGCAATCTCTTCCATCTCGTCGGCGGACTTCCCCACCGCCCACGCCGCCGCAATCAGCGAGCCCATCGAGCTGCCCGCAACCACGTCGATGGCAATTCCTTCGCGTTCCAGCACGCGGATGACGCCGATGTGCGCCAATCCGCGCGCCCCGCCCGTGCCCAGCGCCAGACCGACCAGCACGTTCCCCAACTCGCGAGCCATGCGCCTCACAACGAGACTGTAAGGGCCCATCGGTTGACGGATCACGTACGGCGTGCCATCGACCGCTTCCACCACTTCGGTTTCCGGAATCCACCGCAGCAGGTAGGAGATCGGCTGGCCGACTTTGCGTTCAGCCTCCTCGACATAGGGCGCGCTGGCCTCGCCGACGGCCGTGAGAATGACACGGACTTCCGGTTCGCGCGTCGTCGCGTGCGAGCGAAAATCCTCCAGCAACAACCGTGTCCGGTACAGATGTTCGTCGTCATACTTGGAAATGACGAAGACCTTGTCCGACTGCACCAGGCAGGCAAACATCGACGCGGACACCTCGTTCGGAAGATCACAGATGACGTAGTCGTATTGCTTCACGAGATGGCCGAAGATCGGGGCGATCAATGAAATCTCACGTTCGTCCCCCACCAGATCGAGGTTTAAACGGTCATACCCCAGCGGCGAACGAACGACAATATCCTGTAGCCCCAGGCTGCTGCGGAAATCAAGCCGCTCGCACTTCAACAGCGGCACGCCGCGTTGCTTGCCGCTTAGATCGAGAAGGAGTACGGGTTCGCCCGTCTCATGGGCCAGGCTCGCGACGAGATTGTGTGCGAGCGTCGTCTTGCCGGTCCCGGGAAGCGAGCCATACAACGAAATGATCGTACTCCATTTCGCACGATGTTTTTCCTCCCGAAGCTCCTTGATGCGATGCCCCATCCGCTGGCTGAAGCTGACGGCCACGCGTGGATCGCGATTCACAAGCGCTTCGAAATCCTCGCGGGGAATTTTCAGGAGCATCGAATCGTTGAGCGCGCGAACATTGGCCCAGTGCGTCTCGCCGCTGAGCAGCGGCATTTCGCCAAAACAGTCGCCGTCGCAGTATGTCGCGAAGACCCGATCCCGTCCGCTCTTCAACCCCGTGTAAGCCTGCAACCGGCCCGAAACAACCACGTACAGGGCGTCGCCCGGGTCATTCTCGCGCACCACGAGGTCACCCTTCTTGAACGCGACAAACTCGGCACGCTCCGCCAAGCCCTTCATCAGCTCTTCGCCGAGACTGGCCAGAACTGGCACGCTTTCAAGTACTTGGAGTTTGTCCTCCATGCGGCAGTTCCTGTCATCGACCCGTCGGCTTCAAGCGAGCCATCATGCTCACTGCGATCATGGCTAAAGGTAAAGCAAGCCGTGGGCCGAATCAATGCCCCGCCGCTTGATTCTCCAGGAGTTCGATGAGCCGCAAGGTCGTTTGACCGACAATCTCCAGGCTGTGCGGCGCGATCTTGTCGAGCGTATCCCTCTCCGTATGCCAGTATTCTCGGGGGCCCGGCGGATTTCCATAATTAAATTTGATGAGATCGGCATCGATCAGGTCAACCGCCGGGATCCCCGCCCGCTCGAACGGCACGTGGTCGTC